>NZ_JJQY01000028.1:0-17763 GCF_000979295.1 Methanosarcina sp. 1.H.T.1A.1
CCGTCTCGTGGGCTCGGAGATGTGTATAAGAGACAGCTTTCCGACAGACCGATATCAAAGCCATCCTGGCTTACTCGACAATCAGCCAGCTGGCCTACCTGATGACCATGTATGGTTACAGTACGGCTGAACATCCGGGACTGGGTTTTGCTGCAGCAACCTTCCACCTGCTGAACCACTCCACCTTTAAGGCTACCCTCTTCCTGGTGGCAGGTATCGTGGCTCACGAGGCGACAACCCGAGATATCAGAAAACTGGGTGGTTTGCGTAAGGAGATGCCAAAAACGTTCATAGTTGCGGTGATCGCAGCAGCTTCGATGGCAGGTGTCCCTCCCCTCAACGGTTTCCTGAGCAAGGAAATGTTCTATGAAACATCCCTTGAAATCGGAGAACTGGTTTCAGAAACTTATGGAGGTCCATGGGCTATTGTCTTCCCCGCTGTTGCAGTGGCCGGTGGTGTGTTCACCCTGATGTACTCTATCAAACTGATAGACGGGATCTTCCTCGGAGAGAGGACACACGACCACGATGTCCCTCACCACATTCACGATGCCCCCTGGGTTATGCTGGCTCCGGCAGTCTTCCTTGCAGGTCTGATCATCTTCTTCGGGCTCTACCCCAAGTTCCCGGTTGATTATCTGATCCAGCCTGCCTACAGTGGACTTGTCCCGCATGCTGATACTCTGCACATCAAGCTCTGGCATGGGATTACCACGCCGCTTTTGATGACGATAGCAACTTTTGCCATCGGTCTTGTACTCTACAAGTTCTATGACTCAATTGCTGCCTGGCAGAACAGTTTCAATGCCAAGCTCCCCTGGATCAGCGTGAACTACTGGTATGATGCAACAGTAAACAATGCAAAGGGTATAGCCGCCAAGTTCGGAGCAGTTACCCAGCCAGGACCTATCGGAGGTTATATCAAAGCTGCAATGCTTTTCATGATCTTCCTGATCCTGTGGCCAGTGTACACTCAGGGTATAAGTCTGGGAAGCATCTTCCCTGAAGGACTGAACTTCAATTCACAGCCTTATGAGATCGTGCTTTATGCTCTGATGATTGTGGCAGCGCTTGGTGCTGCGATAATCCCTAAATATCTGCCTGCGGTCCTGTCTCTCTCGGCTCTGGGTTTCCTGGTATCCCTGCTTTACATGTACCTGAAGGCTCCTGACCTTGCAATGACACAGGTCTGTGTGGAAACACTGTCAACCATTATCTTCATCCTGGCAATCATTAAGATTCCTCAGAAATTCAAGGAACCTATGCCAGCGGGTAAGGTTATGGTGAATTTCGCAATCTCGGCAGTGGTTACATTTGCAGTTTTTGCCTTAATGGTAAACGCAAACGCCGGAATGCTTGCACCGTTTGAGTCCTTCTCTCACTACTTCATGGACAAAAGCCTGCAAATGACAGGTGGGCTTAACGTTGTCAACGTGATAGTCGTGGACTTCAGAGGGTATGATACCATTGGAGAAATTTCGGTTCTTTCCCTTGCAGCTCTTGGTGTCTATAACCTGATCCTGAGCAGAGCAGGAAAAGCTGAGGGAGGTGAAGAAGAGTGACCACGGTAATTACCAAAACGATTGCAAAGATTTGCCTGATGGTGGACATGCTGTACTCTATCGATCTTTTGTTGATTGGTGGAAACAGGCCAGGCGGCGGTTTCATTGGTGGCGTGCTGTGTGCTTGTGGAATCGGACTTATCTACGTGGCATACGGATTCGATGACATCAAGAAAATCTGGAACCCCGACTGGCACACATGGTTTGGCTATGGGCTCCTGTTTGCAAGTATTACGGCATGGTCTCCTTTATTTGCAGGCCACAACTACTTCAGAAGTGCCTTTGATTTCATTCCTGTAGTAGTAGGAGGCATTCACCTTGGTGAGATTGAACTGGTTTCTTCCATGTTCTTTGACCTTGGTGTGTACTTTGTAGTGGTCGGAGGACTGCTATTTATTGTGACTAAAGTAGGAACTGACAAAGCTTCGGAGGGTGGAAAATGAATAACACTCTTCTCGCACTTACCATTTCCCTGCTCTTTGGAATAGGAACTTTCCTGATTTTCCGCAGGGATATGATGAAAGTCATCATCGGTTTCGGGATCATATCCCACTCTATAAACCTTTACATAGTTGCCGGCGGAGTCTTCAGTGACGGTACGCTTGTACCGATTCTGGAGCACCATCAAGCTGTTGAGGGCCTTAACCAGGGCCTTATCTATAACGATAACCTGGCAGCTGGAATAATCGGGCCAATAACAACCAATCCGTATACAGCATTCGTGGACCCTCTTGTGCAGGCTCTTGTGCTCACGGCAATTGTGATCGGGCTTGCAACCACTGCTTTCATATTGACCCTTGCGTACCGCATTAATGAAGAATATGGTACTGTTGATGTAGGGGAACTCAGGAGGTTGTGGGGATGAGCTTCTTAATGCAGCATCTGCCCATGTTCCTGATCGCCATACCTTTGTTAATGGCTCCTCTTACTATCCTCAGCAAGAATTACCCTGGATTCCAGAAAGCTCTTGATATAGTAGTGAGCATCGGCTTACTGGCTTTAAGCGGGCTGCTTATCTATACGGTCTGGAACGACGGAATAATAGTATATGAGGTAGGTGAGTTCGGAAAGTACGGAATCGTGCTTGTAGCCGATCTTTTGAGCTCAAGTATGGTTGTCCTGAGTTGCCTTATAGGCTGTATGGGTCTGATTTATTCCTACGATTATATAGAGAGTAAATCCCTGAACCTGACCTATCATTCCCTGTACAACCTGATGCTTGCAGGTATCAACGGAATCTTCCTGACAGGCGATATTTTCAACCTGTTTGTCTTCTTCGAGATCATGCTGCTCTCTTCAGGAGCTTTGATCGTTGCAAACGAAACCTCAAAGGTTACGAAGATCTCGGATAAGATGGAAGCTACCATGAAGTACATTGTCCTGAACATGCTCGGTTCAAACGCGATGCTGCTTGCAGTCACTTCTCTGTACGCATCCGTCGGTTCTCTGAACATGGCTGACATTGCACTTAAGGTCAGGATTCTTGCCGATGCAGGTACAATGCCCTGGCACATGTACGCTATTGGTCTGCTTTTCATTATCGTATTCGCTGGAAAAGCAGCAGTCTTTCCTCTGCACTACTGGCTTCCGGATGTTCACCCCACAGCTCCGTCCCCGATCAGTGCGATGCTCAGTGGTGTGATTATCAAGATCGGAGCCTATGGTATACTCAGGGTCCTCTTTGTTATCTTTGCACCTCTCAAAGGAGTGTACGGACCGATCATTCTACTGCTCGCTCTCATCACTATAGGACTTGGAGCCACAGCTGCAATAGGACAGAACGATGTCAAACGTTTGCTAGCTTACTCCAGTGTATCCCAGATAGGATATGTTTTCCTGGGTTTTGGAATGGGAGCGATTGCACTTGATGCAGGTGAAATTGCAGGCGGGACTTTAATCGTTGCGGCATCTTTTGTCTACCTGATAAACCACGCCATTGCCAAGAGCATGTTGTTCCTTACTTCGGGTGGAATTATTCACCATGCGGACACCAGGGACATGCGTAAGATGGGAGGCATGATCAACAGCAATCCCTTAATGGCTTTCTCCTTCCTTGTAGGAGCCATGTCTATTGGTGGAGTACCCCCGATGGGCGGATTTATTGGTAAGTTCTCCCTCTTCGATGCAGGACTCAGATCGGCATTCTATCTCCCTATAGCTATTGCGTTATTATTTGCATTCTTTACTCTATTCTATATGTTCAGAGGCTGGATGCTTATTTTCTGGGGAGAGAGAGACCCGCAGTACGGGGAGTATTCCCACCATAAACTGTCCATGTTGATTGTAGGTCCGATCATGCTGCTGGCAGCTCTTGTGTTCATTCTCGGAATATTTGGAAACCCGATTCTTGAGGTTGCACAGACCATAGCGATGCAGATCACTGATCCGCAGCCGTATATTGATGCAGTATTATTGAGGGTGATTAGATGAAGCGTCGTTTGATTACTTACATGGCACTCCCGGTCGTCTGGTGTCTGGTCAGTGGGTATGTAACCATCGGCAGTCTGTTTCTTGGCCTCATCTTCGGAATGGTAGTTGTAGAGCCTTTCAGCAAACTGTACAGGCTGGATGAAGTGGTACACCCAACAGGGGATTGGCTGGCAAAGATTCCTAAGAAAATCAAGTACTTTTATGTGCTGATAAAGGAGATTATAAAAGCCAACATTGTTGTCGCAAAGATTGTTCTCAGCCCCACAATCAACATCAAGCCCGGAATTATCGCGGTTCCTATAAGGACCAAGACCAATATAGGCATCACCGGGATTGCAAACACCATCACGTTGACTCCCGGAACCCTGACCGTGGACATTTCGGATGACCAATCCATTCTTTATGTCCATTCAATCGATGCAACCAATCCTCAGGGAGTCCGTGATTCCATCAGGGACGATCTTGAAAAATATGTGCTGGAGGCATTCGAATGATGATCTCACTGGAACAGGCAGATTTCCTGGCGTTGATCGTGATGGTCGTCGCAACAGCTCCCTGTATTTACAGAGTGCTGTACGGTCCGACCCTTGCTGACAGGATTGCGGCAGAAGATGCCATGGGTAATGCTCTGTGTGTTATTTTCGCGCTTTACGCTTATCAGGCAAGTTCGATCTTCCTGATGGACGTAGCCATGCTTCTTGCAATCATTTCCTTCGTAGGAACGGTTATAGTGGCAAAATACCTTGATAAAGGGGAGGTGCTCTGATGGCTGGCGAATTGGCACTTGTTGCAGATATTCTAAGTATCATCAGTCTGCTTATAGGGATCTTTTTCCTCTCTCTGGGTATGATTGGTCTCCTTCGCCTGCCTGATGTCTATAACAGGTTGCATGCAACTACCAAGGTCGGCACCCTGGGAGCTTTCGGAGTTCTCACGAGCATTATTATTCAGGAGGGTATCACTCCCATGGGTGTAAAAGCCTTCACTGTCGCACTTTTCATCCTCCTTACCAACCCGATCTCCGGACACATGATCGCCCGGGCGGCCTACAGGATGGGAGTGAAATGCTGTGACGTCACTTGCATGGATGAATACGCAGGAAAGAGAAGAAAATAAAGCTGAAATAAGAGAGAAGAAAATAAAGATGAAATGAGTGTGTTTCCCAAACACATTCATCCTTTTGTTTTTTATCGGGTTTTTATTTTTCCGATTTGTAACTATTCGATCAGGTTTCTGCTTCTTTTTTATCCAGTTCTGATTCGGTTTTTTTATTCAATAGAATTCCTGTTTTCAGATTCTTTTTCGTTTTTCCATATAATATCCGTAAAAAATTATGCGGCTTCAAATTTGAGGGAACGAGTTTATTTCAGCAGGATGAAAATCACCCTCGATGTAAAAAAGGCTTATTTTGAAATTGAAAGTCTAATGTTTTTTTGCAAATAATAAAATTTTTTTTGCCTTCTAAAAAGAGAGTCGGTTATGTTATCTATTTTCATATCTCATTTATATATACCAGTAAATCCCGGTGAAATTAAGGCTTCCTTTGTCAGATATGCAGAATCTTGACTCTTTTTTAGGAAGCAACTTGAAAACGGGTCATAACGGGGTCTGAAAAGAGGTCTGAACAGGATTCTACAGGAGATAAGACCAAATTTGAAATCGGAAAAGTCATGAATCAGGAAAGTTCTGATGAAGGACAGAAACGGTCTTAAAAGAGTCTAATTGGACCGAATAACGAATCAGAGCCGCCTTTTAACAAGTGATCCGCCATTGAAGAAGATCCCTTAATTAAAATCATGGATGGAATATTGCCGGGATTCAAACTGGCTTTTTTAAGGGATTATTCAAGACACTGGGTTCATAAAACCTCAGCAGGAAACCCATTAAATCTTATATTTCGCGGGCAGTTGACAGGATATTTTCCGAGCAGCCTGTATTATTTACCTTTTCTTCCTTTCAATATTTCTTCCCCTCTATTATTTCGTACCCCTCAATATTTTGCCCTCCTGCAGAACCTTATACTCCTGCAAAATTCTGATCGGCTATGTTATATTTTTTTGAAAATAAATATTAACTATGAAACTAGGTTTAGGAATCGATACTGGTGGAACATACACTGACGCCGTTTTAATGGATCTTTCAGAAGGCAGGATTCTTGATTCTAATAAAGCACTAACGACGCATTCTAATCTGGTCGAAGGGATCGAAAAAGTAGTTGCAGGCTTAAAACAGGAGTATCTGAAGGATATCAGACTGGTCTCAGTATCCACAACTCTTTCTACAAACTCCACACTGGAAGGCAAGGGCCATCCAGCAGGCCTGATCCTGGCAGGGTATACAGTCAATGGAACTATCCCGGCGCGTGAGACAATTTCCATAGATGGCGGCCACGATTCAAAAGGAAATGAAGTTAGCTGCCTTGACCTTAAATCTGTGGAGCAATTCGTTAACGACACCAGAGGCAGGCTCTTCTCATATGCCATATCTTCTTACTTTTCCGTACGGAACCCGGAACATGAACTTTCTATAAAAAAAATAATAGAACGGCTGACCGATAAACCCGTGGTCTGCGGGCACGAACTTTCCCTGAGCCTGGGAGCTTACGAAAGGGCAGTAACCGCAGTTCTGAACGCTCGCTTGATCCCGATAACTTCCCAGTTCATCCGGGCTGTTCTATCGGTAATGGAAGCAAGAAATATCAAAGCTCCTATGATGGTAATGAAATGCGACGGCTCCCTTGCACGCATAGAAGAGGCTCTTGAAAAGCCTGTGGAGTCTATTTTTTCAGGCCCTGCCGCAAGCCTTGTAGGGGCTGCCCATATAAGTGGCTTGAAAACCTGCGTGGCTGTGGATGTAGGAGGCACGAGCACCGATATCGCTCTGATAGAGGACGGAGTTCCCGAGATCAGTGAAAACGGGGCTGTAGTGGGAGACTGGAAAACTATGGTCAAGGCGGTCAGGATAAGAACCTCAGCTATGGGAGGAGACAGCCACGTCTGGGTACAGAGAAAACTCTATATTGGCCCTAACCGGGTTATTCCGATCTGCCTTGCGGCTTCAGATTATCCTCTCCTTGAAGACAAGTTGAGAAATGCTGAAAAAATTTCTGATAGGATAATGGATGATATCTTCCAGCCAGCAAGCTTCTTTGTCAGGAGTGGGAACCCGAGGTCTGATGATGACATACAGGCCCTTAATTACTCTATCGAATTTGAACTGGAAAACCATGAACGTCAGATCTTTGACGCTATAGGATATGAGCCGGTTTCAATATCCGATATTTCAGAAGCAATTGGAAAACATCCCCTGCAGTTTGTAAAGGTTCTGCGTTCCCTGGTCCAGAAACGCTGCATCTGCCATATAGGTTTCACACCTACGGATGCCCTCCATGTGCTTGGAGAGTATGAAATGTGGAACAGTACCGCCTCCTGGCTGGGAGCAAAACTTCTTGGCAGCTACCTCGGGCTGGATCCTGAAAGTTTTTCCAGGGAAATAAAAAGAAGTTTTGCAAAAAATATTGCTCTTGACCTGCTGGCATTCTTTGCAAAAGACCTCAAGCGGGAAGACCTTGAAAAACTGCTGGCAAGCTCACGTTTCACAAAGTTCAAGATCAATATTCCGGTCATAATGATCGGGGCGCCTGTCAAAGCCTATGTGCCCGAACTCAGAGAATTTATCGATGCAGATATCCGTATTCCGGAATTCCATGAGGTCGGTAATGCTGTAGGAGCCCTGGCTGGTAACATCGTCAAGAGAAGTGAAATTCTAATCCGCCCGGCAGGTTCCGGAACCGAGCAGTATCATGTGTTCTCTGAAGTAGAAAGGAAGGTTGCAGATAATTATCTCGAGGCTGTGGACTATGGGCTGGAGCTCATGGAAAAACTGATTTTCGACCATATGGACGGTTACGGGCTTCAGAAAGAGCAGGTCCGGTTTGACCTTGAAAGAAAGGATTTCACTCCAGGTTTCGGAGCCCAGAAAGAGACCCGCCTGATGGGCCTTGGTATCGGAAACCCTTTGAAGCTGGAGCAGTAAAGAACCTTAAAATTATTTTCCAATTAGAGAACTGATCTTATTAGGGGGCTGCAAAAGACTTCCGAATAGAACCTCAGTTCTCATAATATTCTTTTTGTTTCCCTCCCCTTTTTCTGGAGATTACAGGAGGTCCCTCTTTTTTCCTTCTCCTCCAATCCCTTTTTCTGGTCCGGTCAGGTTTTTCGGTTCTGATAAACAAATTTTTATTTATGTTCAGTTACCTCCTTCAATCAGAACTATTATTCTATATAACTGGATTTTATTCTGCAAAATTGCTTATTCCAAAGGAGTGACGAAAATGCGCAGGGACTACATCGACATGGGCTACAGCCCAAAAGACACAGATATGGTCTGTGAATTCCACATTGAACCGTCAGCAGGAGTAAATTTTGAGGAAGCTGCCACCCACATGGCAGGGGAAAGCTCTATAGACTCCTGGACTGAGATTTCCACATTGAGTCCCGAACTTGCAGCGAAATTAAAACCTCACGTTTTTTACCTGGACGAAGAATCGCAGACCGTAAGGGTGGCTTACTCGGAAGATCTTTTTGAACTGGGTTCGGTCCCCCAGGTGCTGAGTGCTGTTGCAGGAAACATCTTCAGTATGAAAATCGTTGACAATCTCAGGCTTCAGGATATAACCTTCCCAGAGTCAATGCTTCGCGAGTTCAAAGGTCCGAACTTCGGGCTGCAGGGGATCAGGAAACTTGTAGGTGTGCAGGACCGCCCCCTTATTGGGACTATAGTAAAACCGAAGGTTGGCCTGAACTCTGAAAAACATGCGGAAGTTGCTTACAATTCTTTTGCCGGCGGCTGCGACCTCGTTAAAGATGATGAGAACCTTACCGACCAGAAGTTCAATGGCTTTGACAGAAGGGCTGAACTCACCCTGAAAATCGCAGAAAAAGCCGAAGTCGAGACCGGGGAGAAGAAGATGTACCTCTGCAACATCACAGCCCCGACATGTAAGGAAATGTCCCGGCGCTTAAATGTCCTCAAAGACCTGGGTGCCAGCTATGCAATGATCGATATCGTGCCTGTGGGCTGGACTGCCCTTCAGACCCTGCGGGAAGAGGCTGAAGACGCGGGCCTTGCCCTTCATGCCCATCGCTGCATGCACTCGGCCTATACCCGGAACCCCCGCCATGGGATAAGCATGGTTCTCGTTGCCAAGCTCTGCAGGTTGATAGGGCTTGACCAGCTCCACATAGGCACGGTTGTAGGGAAAATGCACGGAGAAAAACATGAGGTACTGACTCTGAGAGATGAGTGTGTGCTAGATAAAGTGCCTGCGGATGAGAGCCAGCATGTCCTTGCCCAGGACTGGGGAGGATTAAAGCCAATGTTCCCGGTCGCGTCCGGAGGGCTTGCTCCTACAATGATTCCTGACCTTTACTCTATCTTTGGAAAAGATGTTATTATGCAGTTTGGCGGTGGAATCCATGCGCACCCAATGGGCACGGCAGCCGGAGCTACTGCCTGCAGGCAGGCACTTGATGCAAGCCTTGAAGGAGTCAGCATGCAGGACTATGCAAAGGACCACAAAGAACTTGAAGTTGCTCTCGAAAAGTGGCTTAATAAATAATGCTGCATAATGAGAACAAGTTACAATCTGTAAAACACAGAAACAATAGCATGATAATAATCAGTAAGGAGTTTACCTTCGGTGCAGGCAGAAAACGGAAATAAAACAAAGACCCGCCTTTTCCGGGTCTCCGAAGAGAACTTTGACGCCATTCTTGACGAGGCTGCAGCGATTATCAGAAGGGGAGGGACAGTCGCCTTCCCCACGGAAACCGTTTACGGGCTTGGAGCTGACGGGTTGAACCCTGACGCCGTCCGGAAAATCTTTGAAGCAAAGGAACGCCCGCCTGGTAATCCTCTTAGCCTGCTCGTCCATTCCAGGGAAGACCTCGGAAAGATCGCAAAAAACATCCCTGAAAAAGCTTTCAGGCTTATGGACGCTTTCTGGCCCGGTCCCCTTACGATTGTTCTTGAGAAAAACGATCTTGTCCCGGAAATTACCTCGGGAAACCTGACGTCGATAGGGCTCCGCATGCCTGACCACAGGATTCCTCTGGAGCTTGTAAAGAGGGCCGGAACTCCTCTGGCTGCTCCGAGTGCGAACCTTTCGGGAAAGCCCAGCCCCAGTCTGGCATCTCATGTCCTGGCTGACCTTACAGGCAGGATTGATGCGGTCATTGACGGAGGGGGAGCAGCTATAGGGCTTGAGTCAACTGTTATCGATATGACGGTCGAACCTCCGGTAGTGCTGCGGCCCGGAGCCGTGGGAATTGACGAGCTTGAAAGGGTCATAGGTAAAGTCAGGCCCGCGTATGGGGAGTCTGAAGCCAGGGCTGGAGAGGCTATGCCTGAAAAGAAGGCAGGTCAGAAATACAGTCATTATGCCCCGGATGCGCAGGTCGTGCTTGTGGAAGGGGAAATAAGAAAGGTTTCCGAAAAGATTGACGCCCTGCTCGAAAATTACCTGCGCGAAGGTAAGAAAGTCGGGCTTCTGCTCAGCGATGAGACCGCAGGCTTTTTTGCTTCTGAAAGATTGAGTGCACATGAATGCTTTTTACTTGGGTCTCGCAAAGGGCCGGAAGAAGCTGCCAGAAGACTTTTTGAAGGGCTCAGGGTTCTGGACGCGAAGGGTCTGGATGTTATTCTGGCTGATGGCTCCTTTAACCCTTCAGGACTTGGAGCTGCACTCCTTAACCGGTTAAGAGAAGCTGCATCCGTAAGACATGCTGTTTAAATTGGTTGTACCGGTTAAATTGCAATAGTATAAGTGAGAGTTTGACAGTCAGATTTGATAGTTATTGGTTGTTCAGGTACCTGGAGAGATCTTCTTGAAAGCAGAAAAAAGAGAAAGGATGGAAAAAATGCGGGCTTATAAAAAAGTCCGGGCGCAGAACAATAAAACAACAGGAGTAAGCCTTGCGATCCTGGCAGCAGGCCTGCTTTTGAAGACTCTTAATATAACAATTCTTGGTATTGATATCGGGTACTATCTTCTCTGGGCAGGGGTTTTTGTCTTCTTTGTGACTTCGATGTCAGGCCTCTTCGCTGCGGGATCCCTGCGTAAGCAGAGATAATCTTTTTTCATTCTTTTCCAAAAAGGGACTTTTCAATATGGGTGAAACAATCGCAAGTGAGGAAATGCATGAATACTTCAACGAGCTTGAGGCAAGGTTAAAAGAGGCAATTGAGGTTGCAAATAGGGCTCGGGCCCGGGGAGGAGATCCGAAGCCCACTGTAGAAATTCCACTTGCCAAAGACCTTGCAGATAGGGTCGAAAACCTTATCGGAGTCAAGGGGGTTGCTGCAAAGATCCGGGAACTTGAGGTCAATATGTCCAGGGAAGAAGCTGCCCTTGAAATCGGGCGCCAGGTCGCCGAAGGGATAGTAGGAAGCTTTCCAACAAAGAAAGATGCCGTGGAAGCCGCTATCCGTGTTTCTATGGCAGTCCTGACCGAAGGGGTAGTTGCAGCTCCCATTGAAGGAATCGATAAGGTAGATCTCGGGAAAAATGACGATGGCTCTCAGTATATCCGGATATTTTATTCCGGGCCCATCCGAAGTGCAGGGGGGACTGCGCAAGCTCTTTCCGTGCTGGTCGGCGACTATGTGAGGCGCGGGATAGGGATTGACCGCTACAAGCCAAGAGATGAGGAAGTAGAGCGCTATGTAGAAGAAATCCTGCTTTACAAGAGGGTTGCAAGCCTGCAGTACATGCCTTCCGAAGATGAAATCCGCCTGATTGTCCGGAACTGCCCTGTTTGCATTGACGGGGACCCGACTGAAGAAGCCGAGGTCGAAGGACACAGGAATCTTGAGAGGATAGGGACAAACCGTGTCCGGGGAGGAATGTGCCTCGTGCTTGCCGAAGGTCTCGCCTTAAAGGCCCCCAAGGTCAAAAAGCACGTCAACAAGTTGAAGATGGACGGGTGGGACTGGCTGGAGATACTTATCGGGGGTGCTAAAAGCGGGGAGAGCGCTGAAGATGAGCACAAAAACAAGATCAAGCCAAAGGATAAATATATCCGTGACCTGATCGCCGGAAGGCCTGTTTTCTCCCACCCTTCAAGGCCAGGAGGTTTCAGGCTGCGGTACGGGCGGTCAAGAAATACTTCGTTTGCTTCGGCAGGGATCAGTCCTGCCAGCATGGTCTTGCTTGACGATTTTATAGCTAATGGGACTCAGCTCAAGGTTGAAAGGCCCGGTAAAGCTGCAGCCATGTCTGCCGTGGACTCCATAGAGGGACCTACGGTAAGACTTTTTTCTGGAGACCTTATCCGTATAGATGATCTAAAGGAGGCATATGAACTCCGCCCACAGGTTGAGGTTATTGTCGATATCGGGGAAATTCTGATCAATTACGGGGACTTCCTGGAAAATAACCACCCTCTCATGCCTTCACCTTATGTTTTCGAATGGTGGCAGTATGATTACCAGGCCGCCTGTCCTGAAAAAATTCCCGAGGAAGAGCTGAAAAATCCATCTGCTGCCCTTGCTCTCAGGCTTGCAGAGGAGTTTAATGTGCCATTGCATCCGAAGTTCACCTATCTCTGGCACGACATAAACCGGAATGAGTTTGAAGCTCTCAGAAAATTTGTGGCTGAAAAAGGGAGCTTTCTGGCAGGTGAGGTGGCCGGGGCAGGAGTCCTTAAACTGCCCCTGGAAGCTTCTCTTGAAGAGAGAATAAAGCCGGTGCTTGAAAAGCTCCTTGTACTGCACAGGGTAAAAGATGACGAAATCCTTATCGAAGAGGCTCTTCCGTTTATTTTATGCCTCGGGCTTGACCATTCCCTCAAAGAAAAAGCCAGTATGCCAGACATAGATGATATGGTGGAAGCTGCAGGTATTTTGAGCGGGTTTAAGGTTTACCCGAGAGCTCCTTCAAGGATAGGGGCACGAATGGGAAGGCCTGAAAAATCTGACCTGCGCAAGATGTCTCCTGCAGCCCAGGTTCTCTTCCCGATAAACAATTCCGGAGGAATTACGCGAAATCTTGTCTCTGCCTCCGACTACACATCCTGCATGAATGGGAAGATAGGGGAAATTGAAGTGGAATTAGGGCTGAGAGAATGCCCTGCCTGCAGGAAAGAAACTTATTTCTGGCGTTGTGAATGCGGAGAATTCACTAATTCCAAACTTTCCTGCTCTCGCTGCAAGATCGATGTAAGGGGTGCGGAGACCTGCCCCAAGTGCGGAAAAAAGCCGACTTCCGTTGCAAACGTAAAATTGGATTTCCGTTCCATTTACAAGCAGGCTTTTGAGAACTTGGGTGAAAGGGAAAAAATGGATCTTATCAAGGGAGTAAAGCGGCTCATGAATGGGCAGATGACCCCCGAGCCTCTGGAAAAGGGAATCCTGCGCGCAAAACATAATGTTTACGTTTTTAAGGATGGAACTATACGCTACGACATGTCAGATATTCCCCTTACTCATATCAGGGCTGATGAACTGGGAATTACGGCAGCCAAACTCCTGGAACTCGGTTACCTGGAGGATATTTGTGGAAAACCCCTTGAGAGGGACGACCAGGTCGTCTGCCTGAAGGTTCAGGATCTTGTGATATCTTATGACGGGGCTGAGTATATGCTGCGTACTGCAAAATACGTGGATGACCTTCTGGTGAAATATTATAAGATTGAGCCCTATTATAATGCCGAAACTATTCAGGACCTTGTGGGGGCATTGCTCATCGGGCTTGCTCCTCATACTTCCGCAGGAGTACTTGGGCGCCTCATAGGGTTTACGAAAGCTTCCGTAGGCTATGCTCATCCTTTTTTCCATGCTTCAAAACGCAGGAATTGCGATGGGGATGAAGATTGCATAATGCTCCTTATGGATGGGATTCTCAATTTTTCGAGGTCATATCTGCCCGATAAAAGGGGAGGAAAGATGGATGCTCCTCTGGTGCTAACTACCAGGATCGACCCCAAGGAAGTGGATAAGGAAGCCCATAATATCGATGTTTCTGCGCGCTATCCTATCGAGTTTTACAGGGCTACGCAGGAGATCAAAAGCCCCACAGAACTTGAACGTATTATGGATCTGGTTAGCAGCCGGCTTGGGACGCCTGAGCAGTACGAACATTTCATGTTTACACATGATACCTCGAACATTGCTGCCGGCCCTCTTAATTCTTCATATAAGACCCTTGGGAGTATGATTGAAAAGATGGAGGCTCAACTCACTCTGGCTAATCGGATAAGGGCAGTAGATGCACCTGATGTAGCTGAAAGGGTTCTCAAGTCCCATTTCCTTCCGGATCTGATCGGAAATCTTCGTTCTTTTTCCAGACAGCGGATGCGCTGCATCAAATGTGGTGAGAAATTCAGGCGCCCACCCCTTACCGGTACTTGCCCGAAATGCGGAGGCAATGTGATACTGACTGTGCATGAGGGATCTGTCCGCAAATATCTTAAAATTTCAAAAGAGATCGGAGAAAGGTACGGGGTTTCCAGCTATACCAGACAGAGGATCGAGCTTCTTGATTATGATATCTGCTCGTTGTTTGAAAACCACAAGGTTAAACAGCTGGGACTTTCAGATTTTATGTCCGGGTCTGCGCGCTGAGGCAAGAACCGAACGTGTTAAGAATATGAAAAGATTTCTTACGGCCGGTAGGGAGGAGATAGGGCAGTCTAAAAGCCGGAGGAAGTTGGAATTTTTACTCAAATGCCTCCAAGCTTTCCTGCCGATTTTTTTCTTCTGGAAAAGAGGCTTTTCATTTTCTGGCTCTTTTTTTATTAATGTTTGGCTCTCTCCAGGGCACACTCTTTAACTTTTTATTTTGGGTGGGGCTTTACTTTACAGGCAGCCCCAGGGCGTTAATCTGGCTAATAAGCTCTGTGAAGTTCTCTATTTCCAGTTCCAAAACCTCTTCCCTGGTCATGCCTATGGACATTTCCCCGTCCACGGAAAGATGCTCGGGTCCTCTGCGTACAAGTCTGTCTACCCCGTCTCTTTTGAGGGCTTCTTTGATTTCCAGGTCATGGGCAAAAGCCCTTCCCGGAATAAAGACAGTTTCAGTTACCTCAGAGAGGTCCAGGGTTTTGAAATCTTCAATAGTAATGAGGCATCCGATGTCTTTTTTTAGTGGAACTACGTTTACAGTCCCCCCAAGGGCTTCAAATATTTCCGTAAGCCTGGGGGCTGCAACCTGACCTGTGATGACAGTTGCCTTTTTGGTTACTCCGGGAAGTTTTGATAGGGCTTCTGGAACGTTGCGGATTGCAAAAGGTGAGCCAATTAATGGGTCTTCCAGTGGCGTTCCTGTGATTCTGATTGAAGGATGCTTTTCTGCGGAACTGCGCACAATTTCAGTAAATTCAGAAACCGTATGTGGAGTTATTCCGGGAATGATAGGAGAATTATTGAGAATCAAACCGTTTTCCTGAAAGTTTGCAAATCTCATAAGAATAGCTCCCTTTGCACCCATTGTTTCCAGGTCACTCAGGGTCTTTTCAAGAACCTCTCCATCATTTATTCCAGGGAGGAGAACTATTGCCCCGTAGACTTCACAGTGGGCACAGAAGTCCCGAAGAACCTGAATTGAAGCTTCGGGCTCAGGATCTTTCATATATTCGGCTCTCAAAGCCGGGTCTGTTGCAAAGACTGTGAAACTTACTTCTGTAACTCCATTATCGATGTAGAATAGGGCGTCATCAGGCTTACTGAAGCCTTTTCCGCTGGTATATCCCAGATGTATTGGGGTGTTGAACTGAGATAGAAAAGTAACAAGATTTTTCAGTTCGGGGTAACAGCTTAAGTCCCCTCCTCCACTGACAGTGAATTTTTTTACCTCTCCGCTTGTGAAGCAAAGTTTTCTTGAAGTCTCTTCGAGTACCATCTGGAGAGACTTGAAGCCTGAGTACGATTCTTTCACACTGCGAGTACAGTAATCACACCCTTTTTTAAAAGGGAGACAATACTTGCAGCCCAGGGGCTGAACATCTTTTACCTTCTTAAAATAACAATATTTGCAAAAGCCTTTGCAGTCTACCCCGGGATTTCCGCCTACGTCGACAACTACTTCCATATTAAACTTTCGTATTACGAGGATATTACTAAATCTTTTTGGTATGATTCTTCTGATTGGATATGAACATTTTAATAAAAATTAAGTTATATTAGTCTTTACTCGGGAAAATAATTAAATAAGTGCTCACGGCTATTGTCGGTAGTTTTAAGTAATCTAGAAATTTCTTTTTTCCATTGATATCGTTTTTTTATATAATCCTAAAATAATATATATCTTCTTAATAAAATTAATTTTAAAAAAATATACTAATTCATCTAGCGGAGAACACAAAAGATTTAAGTACCTTCTAAACGAATGAGATTTCATTGGGAAAGTGGACACTTAAAAACGAAGCGGTACTTGATTTGTGAGTGCTTTTGCACTCGAGTAGGTGACCAGTCCCAAAATGATTTTAATAAATTAAGGAGGAAATTAAAGTGTCTGACACAGTAGACATCTACGACGACAGAGGAAAACTGCTCGAGAGCAATGTCGATATCATGAACCTTGCTCCAACAAGAAACGCAGCAATTAAAAAAATCATATTGGACACCAAGAGGTCCGTTGCAGTCAACCTCGCAGGTATTCAGGGCGCACTTGCAAGCGGCAAGATGGGTGGCAAAGGCCGTCAGATCTTAGGCCGTGGACTCAACTACGATCTCGTAGGCAATGTTGATGCTATTGCAGCAAGCGTTAAGAGTCTTATCCAGGTCGATGAAGGCGACAATGCAGAGGTAAAGGTCCTAAAGGGCGGAAAGAGCTTGCTCGTCCAGGTCCCAGAGTCTAGGATAGTCGCTGGTGCTGACTACATGTCCGCAACCACAGTAGGTGCAGCAGCAGTCACCCAGACTGTTCTGGATATGTTCAAAACCGATATGTACGATGCACCCATAGTGAAGGGCGCTGTCTGGGGAAGCTACCCACAGACAATGGACCTCATGGGTGGAAACGTTGCAGGTATCCTGAACATCCCTCAGAACAACGAAGGTCTCGGCTTCTCCCTCAGGAACATCATGGCCAACCACGTTGCAGCAATCACCAACCGCGGTGCAATGAACGCAGCAGCACTCTCCTCAATCTATGAGCAGGCCGGTATCTTTGAGATGGGCGGCGCAGTTGGTATGTTCGAGAGGCATCAGCTCCTCGGTCTTGCTTGCCAGGGTCTCAACGCCAACAATGTCGTATACGACCTCGTAAAGGAAAACGGCAAAGACGGTACCATCGGAACCGTTATTCAGTCCATTGTCGGCAGGGCAATTGAAGACGGTGTAATCTCCGTTGACAAGACCGCACCATCTGGATACAATTTCTACAAGGCAAACGACGTCCCAATGTGGAACGCCTATGCAGCAGCAGGTACCCTTGCAGCCACTCTCGTGAACTGTGGTGCAGGCCGTGCAGCCCAGAACGTATCCTCAACACTTCTGTACTTCAACGACATGCTTGAGAAGGAAACCGGTCTCCCCGGCTGTGACTATGGTAAAGTACAGGGTGTCGCAGTAGGATTCTCATTCTTCAGCCACTCAATCTATGGTGGCGGTGGACCCGGTGTCTTCAACGGTAACCACGTCGTTACCAGGCACTCAAGAGGCTTCGCAATCCCCTGCGTATGTGCAGCAGTAGCCCTTGATGCAGGTACTCAGATGTTCACAATCGAATCAACATCCGGCCTCATTGGTGACGTGTTTGGTGGAATAAAGG
>NZ_JJQY01000077.1:0-17121 GCF_000979295.1 Methanosarcina sp. 1.H.T.1A.1
GTTCCTCTAATTCCCTGTTCCTCTAATTCCCTGTTCCTCTAATTCCCTGTTCCTCTAATTCCCTGTTCCTCTAATTCCCTGTTTCTGTAACTCTATTTGTTTCTGTAACTACCTGTTCCTGCAATCTTTACAGATACCTGCTTTTCGGAGAACTTTCTACTTTTTTTCAGGAACAAATATATTGGTTGAAACAGAATATAATAAAATAGAAACTTACTTTTTATAGTAAGTGAAAGATTAACTTCTTATATTTAATGAGAAATTATTCTCATTTAAAAGAAACTTACCACGCTTATATATGTGATAATATGGAGAGTATGTGATAGTATGGAGAGTTTGTCTACCGGAGTAGAAGGGCTGGATTTGCTGATGGAGGGAGGGTATCCTAAAGGAAAGAGTATTCTGGTCACGGGCCCTCCGGGTTCGGGAAAAACCATCCTCGGAATTCATTTCCTTCACAGGAGTTGCCAGGAAGGCAAAAAATGCATACTTATTCTTACCAGAGAACTTACTGAAGATATACTTACTCAGGCCCGTGGCCTCAATCTTAATCTGGAGCCTTTCCTTGAGAACGGCCAGCTCAGTATCAGGAATATATTCGAAGACAAGATTAACAAGCTCAAAAGCGTTTCAAAATTCGGAAAAGGGCTCTGTGCCGTGGATGCGGATATAATCGAATATCTGAGCTCCATGTCTTCGGAAGTTGATGTTGTGGTCATTGACAACATTGGAGTAATGGCTATACATCACGAGATAAGGGAGTTTGCAGATGAGTTCAGTTCTATCTGCATTATTCTCCTGAAAAATGGATGTACAGGCCTCTTTGTAATGGATGAGGACTCTTACGAGCTGACTCACAAGCTTACAGGTTACATGGTTTTCGGGTTGATGAGACTCATAACACAGGAAAATTTCAGTTCTGGAAAAACGAAGCAGTATCTCTACATTGAAAAAATGAGAAATACTCCAGTTCCGGTCAAGTATTCCCTGTTTGACGTTACTCCGCAGGGAATTAGAGTAATCTCAGGCATGAAACCATCCCTCAAATGATCAGCTACCCGAATTGGGCCTCGGGATCTCAGGAAATCGGAGATTTTCCGGAAGTTGCACTGCAAGTGCAACAGTCCGCTGTCCCCAGGAGGACCAATTAAACTGGGTAAAAATGTGAAAAAAGGTTATGCTGCTTTTATGATAAATTCACAGCAGTCATTCCTATTTCCGATGGTTTTTAGAGCCTCGAGACTGCAGGCCGAATCTACTTTCAAAGTTATGTTTGAAAAAATCTTCCTCGTCAGTGTGCAAAGGATGGGGTTTTTGCGGGCTTCTTCTCCTTTCCAGGGGCATTTTGTTCCCCTGACTACCCAGAGGTTTTCATTTTCACCCATGGTCGATGAAAAGGTTCCACCCATCTGGTTCATTATCTCGGCGCAGACATTCCCTGCGTAAGCCAGGTCCATTTCTCTGTCTTCAAAATGGTACAGATCAAAAAGTGTCTTTTCTACCATGCCTGTCATCTGATTTATTATAACCTTTTTTTCCTCATTTGAGACAGACTGGAGAAGGGTCGGAATTACGGATGTAAGGATACTCTGTACCCTGTTCTTTATTTCGAGACTGTCGCGGTCGGCAACCAATCTATCGTGAAGGCACTTGACTCTGAGCAGAGATTTTACTCGGGTCTTGAGTTCAAGCCTGTTTATAGGTTTTGTAAGGAAATCATCAGCTCCGACCTCAATCCCTCTGATCCGGTCTTCAAGTTCCGAAAGGGCTGTAAGCATCAGGACAGGAATGAACTGGGTTTCGGGATTTTCCTTGAGAATTTTGCAGACCTCATAGCCGTTGATCTCAGGCATCATAACATCCAGAAGCACAATATCCGGTTTTTCGTCCTTAACTTTCTGAAGTGCTTCATTTCCGCCATAGGCAGAGATAACTTCATAAGGTTCAACTGCAAGGTAGGCTTCCATCAGTTCTATATTTTCCTTCATGTCATCTACAATCAGGACTTTTGGTTTGTTTTTATCATTCAACAAGGCTTCCTCCCTTGGGTTCATGAATCTTGATCCCTTTAGATGTGATTTCAAAGATTGACATATCGGGAGAAATAGGAGTACTGCGCATCTTGGGTATGCACAGATAGCGCTCCATTTTTCCGAGATAGGCATTCTCTTTTACCAGCAGGCGAATAGAACCGTAGACCGAGTACTCGGCAAGCTGGTGAGTTAAATTGTGTGCTGACTCGTCCATGATTAAAAGAGTAGTGCAGCCTTTTTTTCTCACGAGATAGTTCAGTCCGTCAAATTGGTCCCTGAGCCTTTTTTGGGAAACTCTCAGGGCAAAAGTGCCCAGATTATCTATGACAAGGCATTCTGTTCCTTCACGTATTAATTCTATAAGGTTTGGAAGTTCAATATCAAGGCTTTCAGGTTTAAATCCGTACCTTGTCTGCCCTATGCTTTCTGAACGGCTCTCAAATATGTTTTCTATGCTGAGTTGCCCGCTCTCATAGTAAGGCTTAATATCATGCCCCAGCATTTCTGCCTGGTAGAGGATATCTTCAGGAGTTTCTTCAGTTGCGATCATCAGGCATTTTCTTCCTTCAACGCAGTTCCTGTGAATGAAATGGATTCCAAAGATAGTTTTTCCACTCCCTGCCACTCCTGTAATCAGGGTTGCTTTGTTCACAGGATAGCCCCCGATCAATTTCCTGTCCAGCTCCTCTATGCCTGTTGAAACCCTCTCCATTTTTGTAAACCCTCATTCTCTTGTGTACTTTGCCCCTTTTACTTCCCGCACTATCAGGTGACATTGAATTAGTTTTACAATGTATTGTAAGTTATAGAAAATATTCAAATAAATTTAGCAGTTTTGGGATTATTTAGTAGTTTTCTAACTTAAAACACATATTCACTATTCCTTAATAGCTTGAAATAAAAGAACTTTCTATTTAATTTTATTGATTATGATAAGGTCATATTTGGTGTCTATATTTCAATTGTGTATAATATTATGATGCCGAAAATTACTTCTATATATTAAAAGAACTTTTGTAATATAAAAGTTATGTTTGTGGTGTGTTTCTTTTATTTCAGTGATGTTTCTATTAATTTCGACCTGATATTTAGCTATAAATTTCTTTTCTTCAGTCAACATGCCAAATTTTATTTATCCTGTGCCACTTGACAAACATTCTCATCAGGGGGAACTTTTGAATTTGCTCTCTTTTTCTGTCCATTTTTCTTAATTCTGAGAGAAACCTTTAATATAGGTAGTTACTATCACTACACTTGCACCATGGGCTCGTAGGGTAGCCAGGATATCCTAATGGGCTTCGAAGTAATATTATTACGAAGATACCCATTGACTCGTGTTCGAATCGCGGCGGGCCCGTTAATTATTCTTTTACCTGGCATCTTCAATTTTGCTATAAGTGTTCTTCTGTACAGTCTTTTCTTCAGCTGAATCTTATTCCTGAAAAGTTTTTTCACTCTGTGTTTTAAGATTTTCTTTTCACGGCATACCAGAATTCTACCAAAATCCTGCCAGAATCCTTTCATTGTGCGCCAAAAAATATTTATAATCTGGATTTTTTTCCTGCAGGAAAAGAAACCACCGAAATTGAACAAAGAGGCCCCGGATGGAAAAAAAACATGAACCTTTATTCAGAATCGAATGGATTAATGCAAAAAACTCTGAAGCTCTGGAAGACGCCTTTAATGTCCGCAGAGAGGTCTTCATAAAAGAACAAAACATACCCGAGGACGAGGAATTTGACGAAGCAGACTTAATGTCCTATCATGTTATTGTGTATGCAAATTCAAGACCAGTGGCTACAGGCAGACTTTTAAAAGAGAGGGAAATATGGCTTATAGGAAGGATTTCCGTCCTGAAAGAATGCAGGGGAAAACAGGTCGGCAAACTCGTTGTAGATAAACTTCTGGAACAAGCTATTGAACTTGGAGCAGCAGAGGTTAATATTCATGCACAGACCCACGCAGTAAGTTTTTACAAAAAGTTTGGGTTTGTTGCTTTTGGAGATACTTTCCTTGAAGCTGGCATAGAGCATATCTCTATGGTAAAAAAGATCTGATTTCAAGGCAGATAGAAGTAAGGTTCGAAGTTAATTGAGGTTCGAAGTTAATTGAGGTTCGAAGTTAATCCCGGAAATCTCAGTCCTTATAATGCTGCAATTCTTATTTTCGGGATACTTATATATTATCTGAGCAAAATCCTATATTTATGAGCTGGTATGCAATAGATGCGGTAGACAGGGCTTTTTTAAGGGCAAAAAAAGCTCTCTTTGAACCTTTTGATTTCTGGAAATGGGTAAAACTCGCAGTCATTATCTTTTTGCTGGGTGGTGCAGCCTCTAACTATGGAGGCTCGGGTACCAATTACCGGATGGACTCCGAAGATTTCGGAAACAATTTACCTTATGTCGAACCGGGTCAGATCCCCGGATTTCCTTCCGGGATGAATGGAATTGACCCTTACCATATGTACTTTCCGGAACCAGCGGGAGTTATTATTGCAGTAATAGTCTTTCTTCTGCTCCTGGCTCTACTCATATCCTACATCTCCAGCATCATGGAGTTTGTTTTTGTGGAGTCACTGGTAAAAAACGAGGTTAAGTTCTGGGCTTATTTAGGGGAGTTTATGGGAAAGGGGTTCTACCTCCTGCTGGTGCGTCTGGCTCTCGGGCTGGTTTTTCTCGTGTTTTTTGCAATAGCTTTTCTACCTCTTATTCCCACCATCCTTGAGGAGCCTTCTGACGTTTCCGTGCCTGTTCTTATAGGCGGGATTTTCTGGTTTATTGTTGTGCTCCTGATATTGGCCCTGATCGGGGTAGCAATCAATTCCTTTTTAAGCCTTGCAATTCCTCTTTCAATTTACCGGAACACCGGGATTCTTTCAGCTTTCGGGCTTGTCTTTGCAAACTTCAGGAAAAGCTGGAAGGAAGTTATTGTTTACTGGTTTGTCAGATTCTTACTCAGCATAGGAATAGCTATTCTTGCAATTCTTCTTTTCGGGATTACTATGCTGTTTTTAGGGCTGACTTTCCTTATTACCGATGGGATTCTGTACTTCCTTTTTTCAGCCCTTGTATCAGATCCCCTTGTCTGGATACTCCTTATTCCCTTTGTACTTATAGAGCTGGCATTGATCTTTGGAGCCCTTCTTTTCCTCAATGTACCCCTTGCCGTTTTCATGAAGTACCATCTCTTGAGTTTCCTTGAAACCTGGTTTGTCGGTGCAGAAATTCCCTTTTTTGATGCTCCTGTCCAGGAGCCTGAAAAGGGTTTGAGCGAAGCTGAGGTTAATTTTTGAGTTGAATTTTGATGTTTGAGTTAAATATAAGAAAATTCAGGGGTTTGAACCGACTTTAGAGTCGGTCTCCCTGAGTTTTCTGGATATTCAGGTCAGCATTTTAACAGCTGACCTCTTTTTTATGTCAGGACAAAGAACCTTTGTTTAGAAACTCTGCTTTTTTAATAATAATATACTTCCTGAAACTAACTATATTCTGCGAATATTCTTTCCGGATCTCATTCGGAAATCAAAGTTTGGGAGTTGAAAATAATGAAGCAGGAGTTCATCGAGAAATATTATCTGGGTAAAGAAGTAGAAATTGACATTGGAGGGAACACTACATACAGAGGAGTTGCTGCCGAATGCAAAGATGGGGTCCTTAGCCTTAAATGGACTATAAAAGAAGAAGGCTATACCCATATCGATATCGAGAAAATTGCTGCAATGTGGAGAACCCTGAAGCAAAAGTAAGAAGATGTCAAAGTAAAACAATATCGTAAAATGATATTTAAAAACAATATCGTAAAATGATATTTAAAAACAATATCGTAAAATGGTATTGTAACAGGCGCAGTAAAATAATACACTTCAAAATTTGCTTATACTATACGAATTAAACTCAGTAGTAGAGGTAGCTGAAGTCTTTTCAGTTCCTCTACGGCTAAGTTTTAACTTTAAGGCGGGAAGTTTCCTTCCTCGATGTGAAGCAGCAGAGAGGAGTAGTTCACTTTTACATTCAAGCTTTTGAGGAGGGGAAAGAAGCCTCTACTTTTTTATCCCAATTTTTTCTGTTTCAAACTCTTTCTTCCTGAAAACCGGAATCCTGCTGTAGATTTTGAGTTTTTATTCTCTACTTTCTAACCCGGATAGTTCTGTAAAAATATCGTGATAAAATATCGTGATAAAATATCGTGATAAAATATCGTGGTAAGTACTGTGAATAAGTATATGAATAGAAAACAATGGACTGTCTTTTCTGCTGTTACAATAAAGCTTAAATTAAGTACAGTAATTACTGAATAAACTGATTGGCGTGCAGTGAATCCTTTTATCCGTCGGAAAGGTGTAGATTTGCTTTCCCGGGTAAGGATATTTTGTACGTAAGATATTTGTCTGAAGTAAAGTATATAAGCGGTTGGTAAAGGACATTATATACTTTACTGTAGATTCGGTACCTTACCGGTCAGAGGTTTGTTATAGTATGCTGACCAGTAATTTACCCTGAAATCAGCGCTTACTGGTTATCAGTGCTAGCAGCGGTTTGTCAGTATTAGTATTGTCACCACTTACTGATTAGCAATTTATCAAGAGTTGTCAGTCAGCCGCAGGATAGGGCTTGAATCGACGACCTTTACTTCAGTTTATTTTTCATCAGGGAGACTCCCATATGATAAAAGAAATCACTGCCAAATACAATGCAGAACAAATTGAAAATAAAGTAACGCAGTTCTGGGAAGACAGCGATGCCTACCGGAAAACCCGGGAGCACCGTAAAACCGGAAAAAGGCTTTTTTTTGTTGACGGCCCCCCGTACACTACAGGACATATCCACCTGGGGACTGCCTGGAATAAGATCATTAAAGATTCTATTCTCCGCTATTATTCCATGAACAACCGCAATATCATGGAGCGCCCCGGCTGGGATATGCACGGGCTGCCCATCGAAGTAAAGGTAGAGGGCGTTCTCGGCTTTAAGTCCAAGAAGGACATTGAGAGTTTCGGGGTAGGGAATTTCATTGAAAAATGTAAGGAGTTTGCCATAAACCAGAAGCAGGCAATGACCGAGCAGTTTGAGAGGCTCGGGGTCTGGCTGCAGTGGGAAGACCCCTACATGACCCTGAAAGATGAGTACATCGAAGCAGCCTGGTGGACCCTCAAACAGGCCGAGGAAAAGAACCTGCTTGATGTGGGCAAGCGTGTGGTCAACTGGTGTCCCCGTTGCGAAACCGCCATTGCCGACTCCGAAGTCGAATATGCGGACCGGACCGACCCGTCCATCTATGTCAAGTTCAAGGTCAGGGGAGAGGAAAACACCTTCATAGTGATCTGGACCACAACCCCCTGGACCATCCCCTCGAACATCGCCGTTGCGGTCCACCCGTCCTTCGAATACGCGAAGTTCAGGGCAGTCCGCCAGGACGGAAAGGAAGAAATCCTGATCGCAGCCACAACCCTCATTGAGAACGTGCTCAGGAAGGGCAGGTACACGGACTACGAGATCCTTGAAACCATGCTCGGGGAAGACGTCGCAGGCCTGGAATACGAGAGCCCCCTTGCGGACCTGATCCCGCGCCAGGCTGAATTCAAGCACAATGTCTACGAGGCCGAATACGTAACCGCAGAAAACACCGGCTGTGTGCACATTGCCCCGGGGCACGGGATGGACGACTTTAACGTAGGGGTCAAAAACGGCCTGCCGATTTTCTGTCCCGTAGGCCCGAACGGTTCCTACACCGGGGAAGCCGGCAAGTATGCAGGCATGAACATAAGGGAAGCAAACGCTGTTGTCATCGAGGACCTCATGGAGCGCGACAGGCTCCTTGCCGAGGGGACCGTGACCCACCGTTACGGGCACTGCTGGCGCTGCAAGACCCCGATCATCTACCTGGCGACCGAACAGTGGTTCCTCAAAATTACCGATCTCAAGGAAAAAATGCTCGAGGCAATCGATGCAGTAGACTGGTACCCCGACTGGGCAGGCTCGGCCCGCTTCAGGACCTGGGTGGAAGGCGCAAGGGACTGGTGCATCTCCAGGCAGCGCTACTGGGGAATCCCAATCCCGGTCTGGAAATGCCGGAAATGCGGCAAGCTCGAAGTCATAGGGACCAGGGAAGAACTCATTGAAAAGTCCAGCAATGCTGGCGGGGAAATCGAACTGCATCGCCCCTACGTGGATGAAGTGATCATTCCCTGTGAGTGCGGTGGGGACAAAAAGCGTGTTGAAGACGTTTTTGATGTCTGGTTCGACTCGGCTGTTGCTTCGTGGGCAACCCTGAAGTTCCCGCAGACGCAGGATCAGTTTGATGAATGGTGGCCTGCTGACTTCATTACCGAAGGGCATGACCAGACCCGAGGCTGGTTCTATTCCCAGCTTGGAGCAAGCATGGTCGGCTTTGGACGGGCGCCTTATAAGAGTGTGCTCATGCACGGCTTTACTCTTGATGCCGGCGGAAAGAAGATGTCAAAGAGCCTTGGAAATGTAATTTCCCCATTGGACATCATCGACAGGTTCGGGGCAGATACCCTGCGTGCCTACGTGCTTTCCTCAAGCGCACCCTGGGATGACCTGAAGTTCAACCTGGAGGAGATAGAAACTGTCCACCGCTCAATTAACATCCTCTGGAACGTTTTCAGGTTCCCGCTTCCGTATATGGCGCTTGACAACTTTGACCCGATGCAGGTCAGCCTGGACTCTGTAAAAGATGCCCTGCGGGAAGAAGACAGGTGGATTCTCTCAAGAGCCCAGTCCGTGGTAAAAGCTGTAGATGAAGCCATGAGCGGGTACCTGCTGCATAAAGCAGTTCGTGAGATTCTGGAGTTTGCTCTGGAAGACCTCTCGCGCTGGTATATCCAGCTTATCCGCCCGAGGACCTGGACCGAAGCTGACGACCCGGACAAGCTTGCAGCTTATTGTGTGCTTTACGAAGTCTATGTAACCATCACAAAACTGATCTCCCCCTTCATGCCCTACCTGGCTGAGGAGATGTACCAGAACCTGATCCGGAATGTGGATCCGAAAGCTCACGAATCCGTGCACATGTGCGACTGGCCGAAGGTTAACGAAGCCTATCTTGACCCCGAGCTTGAAGCAGCCATGAGCACTGCACGCTCCATTGTGGAAGCTGCCTCAAACGCCCGCCAGAAGGCAGGAAGAAAACTCAGGTGGCCCATATCCAGAATTGTTGTCTCCCCTGAAAGCGAGGATGCAGCAAAGGCAGTTGACAGGCTGCGTTCAGTCCTTATGGACCAGACCAATTCCAAAGCCATTGTTCTTACAGGTGTAGGCAAGAGCTGGGACGAACTCGGGCTTGAGGTTATCCCTGACCCGGGTAAGATCGGTCCTGTCTTCAAGAAGGATGCCGGAAAAGTTATTCCTGCCCTGCAAAAAGTCGACGGTGTTGCTTTAAAGAAAGCCTTTGCCGAAACCGGGGAATTCGAGCTCCCATTGGCCGACGGGACCACTGTCACAATTACTCCGGGCATGGCAAACTACAACGAAACCCTGCCTGAAGGTACAGCCAGTGCAGAGTCCGATGCAGGCCTTGTTTATGTGGATGCAAACCTTACTCCTGAACTCGAAGCTGAAGGATACTCAAGGGAAGTCATCCGCAGGCTGCAGGACATGCGGAAGGAACTCGACCTTATTGTGGACGAGAACATCCGCGTCTCTGTCCGGATCGAAGACGAAAGGGTCTTAACGCTTGTTGAAACCCTGAAGGATCTGATTGCAGAAGAGGTTAGAGCCGATTTCTTTGACATAGGCAGCGGTATTGAGGTTTCCGGAGCCCTTGTAAAGGACTGGGATGTCGAAGGCATTGCCATGAAGATGGGAATTGCAAAGAAATAACTCTGCAATTAAGTTTAAGAACGAAACTCGATAAGAAAATCTAAGTTCAGAAAAGAAAAACAGGAAAGGAGTGATTCATATGGATTTTGCTGCCTGGGAGCCTATCTATGAACGAATTCTTAAAGACTTCGGGTTCGACCGCACAGGTGATGAAGAGGCAGCTCGCCTCCTTTCCCAAAAGCTGACTGAGAAAAATACTGCGAGTCTTTCCGAAATTAAGGATACGGTCTCAGGAAAGCCTCTTCTGGTCTGCGGGAATGCTCCGGGACTCAGAAACGAGCTTTTGAAGCTCGATCTTTCTTCTTTTGTGATTGTTGCAGCCGACGGAGCAGCCGCCGTCCTTATGGATATGGGCCGCGTGCCTGAGGTCATCTGTACCGACCTTGACGGTAATTCCGAAGCTGACATTGAAAAAGAGATTCTTGCCTGCACACGGGGCTCAATAGTCCTTATCCACGCCCATGGGGATAACATGGATAAGCTGGAAAAATACGTTCCGCGGTTCAGGCGCTTTATTGCAACTACCCAGGCCCGGCCTTTAGATAACGTTTACAACTTTGGCGGGTTCAGTGATGGGGACCGCTGCGTTTTTGTAGCCAGGGAGTTCGGGGCTAAAAGCATCAGGCTGGCTGGATTTGATTTTGAAGATCCCTCAGTGAATCCGATAAAGAAAAAGAAGCTGAATTGGGCGAAAGAATTAATCGAAATGTTAGGGATTTGAGGGCTAAACGGTCAGTGGATGGTCGGGGTTCAGTGAACTAACAGGTTCAAATCTTTTTCATGCAAGGATTGACCAAAAATTTTTATGTTGGAGAAAACTATACATCTAAAGAAAAAAAGGTAATTTGCATAGTGTATAAATAGAAAGGGTTATTCACTTTTTTAGTTCAATTCACAGCATTTAAAGCTTTAAATTAAATTATATCACGCTTTTATACCTTTAATTCCAATAAGCTGTCTTATATTTCTTTATATGCAGAAAATAGGGATAAAATTTTTAATTTATTGGCGAATTATTAAATTTCTAAAATATAAATTAAATTTATAAGTTTGTCACTTTTTTCCCGTGACATCTTAATGAAGCGGATAATATTACTTTTTCTTCCCTGTACACACAAATGCTCCGATCACTGCCATAACTACCCATAGAATGCCTGTAAAAGGAGTGCTTTTCGTATCTGAGGGTGAGTTTGAATCTGCTGGCTGTTCACTTGCAGTCTCTGTGTTTTCTATCCGATTTTCGTCCTGCCATTTTCCCTGAACTTTCAGTTCCTCAATTACCGCACCCCTGTCTGATACAGGGTGTTTTCCAGGAAAGCCTCCGGAAACGCTGAAAAGCTGCTCATCGGGCTCTTCGTCCCTGAGCATGAGGAGCACGGATTCGTTCAGGGTGAACTCTGCCTGATCTTCAGTCCAGACATACTTTCCGGTTTCGGTTCTCACCTTTATGGTTTCGGCTGGCAGGGAATTATAGAGCCATTCCTCAACTGTAATTGTGAAGATTGTATGGTCATAGTGTACATCAATCCCACTGACGGTTCCTATCACTATTCTATCTGAAGTGTTAATCTGGTAGGGGATTTCGGCAGCTTCCGGAATCAGCAGGGCTGCTGCAGGGCATGGAGCCAAAAGGAGCAGGGCCAGTGCAGATAATATCGAGAGCATATTCAGTTTTCTCATCGACTTCTCCTGTTTTTGATTCCGAGTTGACTTCTTCTGTTTTTGATTCCGAGTTGATTTCTTCTGTTTACGGTTCAATTTATTTTTTAATTTCCTGTTTATTCCTTAATTAGTCCTTTATTTTTCTCTATTATATCTTATTTATGCTTTTTTTAATCTGCAGATTCATTTGAACCTTTTATTGTCCCATCTGGACCATTGAAGGAAAGAGCAGTTCTTCAAGATTCGAGAAGACTACTTGGGAAATGAACAATGACAAAAAGGGTTGAGAAAAGCTGCATTTCAGCTTTTAGACTCGTATGGAGATGCTAATAGAATGGAACCTCAACAAATTGAATATATTTATTTGAAGACAAATATAATTATCCGATGACAAATATAATTATTCAATGCGAATATGAAATGCTCATTCTTTTTTGTGGGGGCAAAAAATGAGGGAATATTTTACAATCAGATTTTTTACTTTTTCGTAAAAAAGTACTTTTGAGGATTTCTACAAAACCAGATCTCATTGATGACGTGGGGTAATGCAAAATGAAAAAGGGAAAATGTCCAAAATGCGGGAGCGAAAATCTCGATATAGGCCATATAATTGGAGAACGTATAGGTTATGAGTCTGATAGCGAATGCTATTTTACCGGTCCCATGCGCGAATTTAAAGTGCATGTTTGTTTAGATTGTGGATATGCTGAATTTTATGTGGATGTAGTTAATCGAAAAAAGTTGAAAGTTGAATCTAAAGTGTAAATATGTGTTATGGGTCCGCATAAGTGACAGAGATAGTACGAGTGACAGAGATAGCGAAGCATTAAATTTTATAGAAAAGTATTGGAAATTGATCCATACAGTGCTTATGCATGGAATAAAAAAGGCGATATCCTCTTTTGTTAAGCTGAAAAATAGTCCCGGATTTAGTGGAAATGGTGGAAAGGCTAAAAACAGCTGTCAAGATGTATGTATCCGGGTATCGCATAATGTTGAGGCATATCATACGATACATGATGAGGCATCAATCTGGATACGACTTCATCAAACCGGTCTTGCCTTTCCACCGCATCTAATATAAGGCTTTTAGCCTTAGTCTACCACTTTCTAATCATCTATTGCCCTTTTTTTCTTGCAGTCCTTCGCCCATCTATGAAACGATTCACTCATATAACGCCAGGGTGGAGTGATGATCGTAATGGCAGCGAAGAACTTTTCATATATTTCTGCGCCGCAGAAATACGAATTATGATTGGCTTTTATTGTTATAAATAATTTTCCAGATCGATTTATATAAACTCAACTATTTTTAATATGAGGAAAACATTAAAGCAAAAACAAAGGATTATTACGTAAATATTTCTTGTTTTCACAGACTCTTCCGGGTGACACAGATCTAAAAATCAAAATGCATTCATGGTTCTCATAATTTTGAGTAGCTTGAAAAATGGGCCGGAAAGAGGAAAGGTAGAAGTTAACAGCTAAATAATATTATTGATATATCTATAAGTACAATTCTCTTAATATAATATTAACTTTTCAATAATAATATTATGTGGCTTCGATGTGCATCAAATCTTCTAATATAATGTAATTCCCTCTATAATTCGATTTAGTTGCCTAAATCAATATTGTATTCATTACAAATGCTGTCTGGTAGCCTGAAATACTACCAAATACTTTCGAATACTACGTATTCAAAATACAGAAGGTTGAAGTATCAAGTAATAAAAATTCATTAATATGAGGTTGATTACTTGGCTTACAGGGCTCCATCCAGAGTTTCCGGAAAACCTCTACAGAGGAGCATTTTGTGCTTTATAGGGTTTCATAAATGGAAAAGAAGTGGAGGTTTGAACATCTATGCTTCAAATGTAAAAGAAAAGTATTTTGTGTGTACAAGATGTGGAAAAAAGAAAACGATATATGAACCTAAAAAGGATTGAAAGTTCCGGATAGGTTTTGGAAAAATTAATAAAATTATATGTTTTTTCATAACAAATTATACTACATTTTCCCAAAGTTTGCCCGCCTTCAACCGACCGGGTCTGTCTAAAGGGTCTATTAAATAATCTTTATTTTTATCCCCCCACATATAAATATTTATTATTATGATACCTGTTTTTTGCTCTAGCTTTAAGACGTTAAATTAAAATCTATTTTTCAAAGAGACGTTCATATAACTGCTAATTTGAAAATAAGCAGTAATCTGGAGCAATTTCAATTATTTTGAAGCCAAAAACACATTTTCCAGTATATGTACAATGAAATCACATGACCGCACCCGTTTAATTAGAAATAAGACTGCATTTTCTCCTTCTTAAGAATCAGTAAGTATTCAGTTTTTTTTCAGAAGAGAAGGTCTGTGCCAGAATAACTATATAGTTTTACCTCCCAAATTATTCTGATCATATGCAAAGACCTGAACTTCTTCCCCTGTTTCTTGACCATAAAACCTTCTTCCAAAGCCCCTCTGATATAATCAAGCGCAACATTTCAGTTTCCCCCTGCCTGGATGGACATGAGATCAATTTGATCTATGGTCCACTCCATGCAGGCAAGACGTCTTTCCTGAAGCAGGTCGCAAGCCTTCTGCAGGGTGTGAAAGTTTACATTAATTTTGAAGATAGCAGGTTTAAAGAATTAGAAACTGAAAGTTTTCAGGAAATCGAGGGAATTGCGGCTGAAGTTTACTTAAAAGAGAATGAAAATGAGGAAGGGCAGATCTACTATTTCCTTGATGAAGTTCATAATGTCCCCGGCTGGGAAAATTGGGTTGACAGGCTAAACAGAGAAGGAGCAGGAGTCTTTGTAACCTCGTCTTCCGCAAGTATCATGAGTCAGGAGGTTTCGTCACTCTTTGCAGGCAGGACCAGAGTCCTCAAACTTTTGCCCTTTTCCTTTAAAGAATACCTTACTCTGAGAGGCCTCAGGGTCCCAAAGCCGAACTTTCTCACACCTTCCCGTTGCGATGAAATGCTGTGCTTGTTCCTGCATTATTTTGAAAACGGCGGCTTCCCCGGCGTAATAAAAGATGGTTCCACACTTTCCCGGAAGTATTTCGAGGAAACTCTGCAGGCAGGGGTTATTGCAAGACATAATATTCAGGATGCAGAAGGGCTGAAAAAACTTGCAGTTTTCCTTATCTCGAACATGGCATCGGAGTACTCACTCGAAACCCTGAAAAAAGTGAGTGGGATCGACAGTGAGGATACTATCCGCAGCTACCTTGACTATCTGGAAGAGGCTTTTTTGCTGTACCGGGTCCCTATGTTTAATCACTCATCCGAAGACGGAAAAGAAAATGAAAATAAAAATGAAAATAAAAATGAAAAAGATGCCCCATGTAAAATTTATGCAGGAGATACGGGTTTCTTCAAGACGGTATACCCCAATTATCCGGACAGCCTGGGATTAAGATTTGAAAACCTTGTGTTTCTTGAACTGCTCAGACAGGGCAAGCAGGCCTCATATTTCCGGGACAGGAGAGAATGTGATTTCCTTATAACCGAACCAGATAGCCAGGCTGTTACGGCTGCGATTCAGGTCTCGGTCTACTTCGGAAGCCCGGCAGTAAGGGAACGGGAGGTTCTCGGGCTTATGGCAGCTATGGAAGAATACGGGCTTAACGAGGGGCTTATCCTTACCATGGACGATGAAGGAGTCGTGGAGATCCCGGGCGAAGACGGGGAAAAGAAAACAATAATCATTAACTCTGTATGGAAATGGATGCTGGAATAACCATACTATTTCCTTTCATCCGGATTTTTCCATTACTTACTTTTCTTCCATTTTAAAGTTTTATCTCTGGCTTCAGTTGCTTTTTTACTTCTCTCGGGGAGACATCGAAAGGACATCGACAGGGACACTGAGAAAGAGGACAAAAAGCCGACTCCGGTTGTAGCTCAGCCGAGTTCGAGGCTATTGATGTAGATGATCCTATTCGGGAGAAGGTGGTGTTCATAAATGCGGTTGCCAGGGCTACGTTTTTTCCAGCCGTGGGGGGATTTGGGATAAATCTCATTTATTTTCGCGCTTCCTTCTGATTTCCCTGGACGATGTCCCATCGTCTTCGTATTCGTCCATCGGGATGATCTCACAAAACTCAAGGACCTCAGGGTTGACGGACATTTCAACTGATTTCCTGCGAAACACCATGAAACGCACATTCTTTTCCTTAAAACTCCTTAGAATGGCGGGCGTATCTACTGTGCCGTCATAGTATTTTGCATCAAACAGCCTGTTGAAAGTATCTGCCCCGATGATGAAGGTGCTGTTCGGGAAAAGGTCAGCTTTTTGCAGGAAAAGCGGCGCCCTGGTAAGGCAAACCCCGCCCATGAAGGCTTCGTCTTTGTATTTCCTTAACGAGTCAAGCCTCTGGCTCAGCGAAATAAAATCTATGGGAGGCTTGTCCACATTCGTCAAAGAGATTTCAAAGTGGACGGGTGCATTATATTTCTTCGAAGCACACTCTGCCATGAAAACATGGTTCTTGTGGCAGGGGTCAAAAGAGCCGGAGAACACGAGTTTTATTTCTTTGGGAGCTTTTGCTTCATCAAAATTGATCCTTACCATTCCAGCTGTTTTGCAGGAACTCTCCGGGGTGCAGCTCTGCTGTTTCAGGAGATCTCCTACCACTCCGGAAACCGAAGTATATTTTTCAATAACTTTTTCTCTTTCCTCCTCTCCGGTCCCAATACCGGCTTCGATCCCGTCCAGAATCCTGATCCCGTTCGATAAATCAATTTCTTGAACGCCGCAGTGGCGGGAGAGTACATTGAAAATCAGGGTTGCAGCAATCTTTTCTTCCTCTTCCCGTGTCCTGTCCGCTGCCAGTTCAAGGGTGCAGACCTCTGTTTCACGGGCTGCCTGGATGGCAACGTGGACCTCGTGTTTTCTCTCTTCCCGCTCGTTTGCCGCCCTGAGCTTGCAGGTCGCTCCGATCCCGATCACATCCTGGGCTGCAGTTCCGCCTGAGCTTTTTGACAGTTCCAGAGCCCGCTGATAAGCGACCATCGCCATCAGCCGTGCAGTTTTTTCCGAGCAGTACTTTTCAGGCTTCCTGCCGAGGAACCGATCCATTGCATCCGTGCTGTACGGGACAACAGCATCCAGTACTGTTGCAGAACCGCTGCCGTGGCGGAGAAGTTCCCCTATTATTTCTGCCCCTCCTCCGGTTATTGCGAGGACGACTTTGCAGGGGGATTTGTGGACCTGGAAAATACGCTCAACAGGCAAATTGATTTTATTTGCAGCCAGTTTGTTTACCATCAGCTCTGTGGATATACTTAATGAGATTATAAATATTATTATTCACGTCAGCCTGCCGTTATTTACACGATCCCGATTCAAAACTTCAAACTTCAGTACCCCAATATTTTCGGATACAAATACCGTGAAACCGAGTTTAAATTTGATTTTCAAGTACCGGGACTCTCACCGGTCGCCAGAAGCGACCGGTTTTCCTCGCAAATGAGCAGCCGAAATATCAGCCTTAATGTCTAAATTTTAATGGTCTATTTTAATGGTCTATATCTGTCTCTTATACACATCTGACGCTGCCGACGAATAGAGAGGTG
>NZ_JJQY01000117.1:0-17004 GCF_000979295.1 Methanosarcina sp. 1.H.T.1A.1
ACCACCGAGATCTACACCTCTCTATTCGTCGGCAGCGTCAGATGTGTATAAGAGACAGCGCCTATACCGGGGAACTAAAACAGATTCTTGATGCTGACATTATAGTCCCTCAGTACTCGGAAGTAGGAAACGCCGTCGGAGCCGTTGTCGGAAAGGGCATAAAAAGGATTGAAATCCTTATCCAGAGTACCTATTCAAAAGATCGAAAAAGGCTTGTCCTCCTCTTTTCCCCTCAGGGCAGGGAAACCTTCGGGAGCTATCCGGAAGCCCTGGAATATGCAGAATCCCTCGGAAGAAAACTTGTAATGGAATACATGACCGAGGCTGGTCTTGACAAAGGGCAGGTCCAGATTGAGATGAGTAGAAAAGATATTTCCCTGAGTGAGGCAGGCTCAATGCCCGTAGAATCAAAACTTGTTTTTGTCGGAGTCGGGATGCCGAAAGTCTGAGTTCCGGACAGTCTGAGTTCCGGACAGTCTCCGGAACATTTATATTTTCCCGCAATAATGCAGATATTATGTCTTGGATTACAGTGATTCAAAAGTAAAGATAAAAAGACAGATGAATAGAAGCTTTGAGTTTGGAACTGTTCTTAATCTCAAGATTTGCTTTTGAGCTCGAAATTTATTCTTTAGCTACCCGTTTACTTCCGGATTCTGATTCTAAGAAATAGTTTTAGGAGGAAACTAACTGGAATTAAGGTATTTCCTTGATTTGAGCAGGAAGCTATGGAATGAAAAATAAATGACTTATGAATTATACAAAAATGACTTACGAATGACTCAGAGATTAAATCATATACGGGATCACAAAATGGCACCTTATGAGTGATCCGTAAATATTAAAAATGTGTAAAAGGAGTTAAAAAATGGCATACAGTCTAGGCATCGATGCAGGCGGGACATATACCGATTCCATATTACTCAGGAACTCGGATGGAAAGGTTGTCGACTCAAACAAGGCACTCACAACATATCCCGACCTTCTTGAAGGAATTACGAATTCTATTGATGGACTTGACCAGGAAAAGCTGAAGCTTGTGACCATAGTTTCGGTTTCCACAACCCTTGCAACCAATACCATCCTTGAAAAGACAGGATATCCTGTAGGGCTTGTTCTTGTAGGAGATTATGAAATCCCTGCTGATTCTGAAATCGAAAACTGCATAATGGTGCAGGGAGGACACAACAGCTACGGAGATGAGGTCGCAGCCCTCGACCTTTCCACAGTTGAAAGCTTTGTACTGAGGCTAAAGGGCAAGGTCTCGGCGTTTGCAGTCTCTTCATATTTCAGCGTCCGCAACCCTGAGCATGAACTGCGCATAAAAGTCCTGATCCAGGAACTTACAGGGCTTCCTGTTGTCTGCGGGCATGAACTTGCTCAGTCCCTGGGAGCCTATGAAAGAGGGGTTACAGCTTACCTGAATGCTCAGCTCCTGCCCGTAGCAGAGGGTTTCCTGAAGACCGTCGTAGGCGAGATCGAAAGGAGAGGGCTTGAATCCAGAATTGCAATGCTCCGCTGTGACGGGTCTGTCGTAAGCATGCACGAAGCCATGAAAAAGCCCATAGAGTCGGTCTTTTCCGGGCCTGCTGCAAGTCTTCTTGGGTCTTCTTATCTCTCAGGGCATGAGACCTGTGCTGTTATCGATGTCGGAGGGACAAGCACGGATGTCTCCCTTATCCATAAAGGACTTCCTTACCTCAGTGAAACCGGAGCTATTGTAGGAGGCTGGCAGACAAAAGTAAGGGCACTCAGGATGGAGACCTCGGCAATGGGAGGGGACAGCCATATCTGGGTCCAGGGCAGCAGGACAAACATAGGACCTCGAAGAGTTATTCCGCTCTGCAGGGCTGCTGTCCTCTACCCTTCGTTCATGAATACCCTGAAAAAGCGCTGGATTCCTGACAGGCTGAAAATGAATGAGCATATCCAGGCAACAAAATTCTTTGTAAGGACAAAACAAAAAGCTGTTGACCTGAGTCGGGAGGAAGAGGAGCTCCTTGCCCTTATAAGAAATGAACCGCTTTCCCTTAAAGACGTCTACTGGGACAGAAATATCCTTCCTTCTAAAAAAGTAATGGACTCCCTGATCCAGAAGCGGCTTGTCCAGGTTATTGGCTTTACCCCAACTGATGCTTTGCATGTCTTAGGGGAATATGCAGAATGGAATTCCGAAGCCTCGGAAATAGGGGCTACGCTGCTTGCAAACTTCACAGGAACCAGTAGGCAGGAGTTCTGTATAAACGTAAAGCAGCTTTTTGCCAGGAATATGGCAAGAGATCTTCTTTCCTTCCTTATGGAAGGAGTTGACAGGAATGAGATTGAGAAAATGCTCGAAGGCAAATTTTTCTCCCGCTTTAAGGTAGATATTCCTGTAGTACTTCTGGGAGGGCCGGTCAGAGCGTATGTGGATAACCTGAAAAACCTGGTTGATGCCGAAATAATTGTCCCGGAATACTCCGATGTAGGAAATGCGGTGGGAGCTCTTGTGGGAAAAGGGACAAAACGCGTTGAAATCACAGTCCGTACAACTTACAGTGAATCAAAGTATGACCTGAGGACAAAAGGGGTTTTTGTCTACACTCCTGTGGGAAGAAGGCATTTCGTCATAAGAAGTGAGGCTCTCGAGTTCGCTGAGGAGTTCGGAAGAAAGCTTGTTCTTGACTACATGGCTGAATCAGGGCTTTCTCCGGACCAGGTCACAATCACTGTAGAAAAGAAGGACATAAAGGTTCATACAGGCGATATTCCCCTTGAGACCAGGTTTATTTTCGAAGGAACCTCAAACTCAGATGTTTACGAGAAAGCGGTATCCGAGCATAAATAATTTTTACAAAGTTTTGATGAACCTTAAGGATAGGCATGATCTCAGGACTGCAACTCTGCAGAAGTGACTTCCATAGCTGATAATTGGACGTGAAAATAGGGGAAAGTTCATAAATCTCCTGTACATTTGGAACATGAAATATTGGTTATACGCCTTAATCCTAATAGTTCACCTGACACTGCAGAAAAATTTTAAATCATTTATAACTAATTTATTTGTGTATTGGTTGCCCAAACAATGGAAAATCGCACAACAGATGTATGAAATATAGATACTTAAAGGAGTTAACATGATCCCTAGAAAAGCATTTTTGACAAAAGGTACCGGGGTCCATAAGGACAGATTAGCATCTTTTGAACTCGCACTGAGGGCTGCAAAAATAGAAAAATACAACCTTGTGAGCGTCTCAAGTATTCTACCTCCCAACTGTAAACTCGTACCTAAAGAAGAAGGCGTCTCAGAATTGAGGCCCGGTGCCATTGTCCATTGTGTTCTTGCGAGGAACGATACTAACGAGCCGCACCGCCTGATGGCATCAGCCATAGGAACTGCTGTACCTGTGAATGAGGATAACTACGGCTACATTTCAGAACACCACTCGTTTGGAGAAGAAGAAGTAATTGCCGGGGAATATGCTGAAGATCTGGCCGCAACGATGCTGGCAACAACTCTCGGCATAGAGTTTGATGCGGAGATGGCCTGGCATGAGAGAGAACAGGTGTACAAGGCAAGCGGACACATTTTTGATACCTTCCATATGTGCCAGACCGCAAAAGGAGACAAGGACGGAAATTGGACTACAGTAGTGGCTGCTATGGTCTTTGTTACAAGTAAATGTTGAAAAACCCACAAGAAGATGAATATTAAAGAAGATGAATATTAAAAGAAATTTAAGAAAATAAATTTAGAAGAAATTAAGGATATAGAGTTAAAAATACTCTGTAGAGTTAAAAATACTCTGTTTTTAAAAAAGGATAAGGGGAAGAAAATCAAAGCTTCCCCGGTCTAAAGGGCATGTAAGGCCTGGAAGAATCTTGCCCACATGTCCCTGAAATATTTTTCTGAAGCTCCTGGCCGGATTGGAGTGCTGTAACCAATAAGTGCAGCACCTGCAAGGATGAAAAGGCCCCCCTCAATTGTGTCAGGTTGCACAGTTTCTCCAAGGAGTATGCAGCAGAAACATATACTGCTCATCGGTTCAAGCATCCGAGAATATAGCTTTAATATAGTGTTCCTTTGCTTCATCAAAGCGCTCAAGCTTGAAGAGGAACAGGCTGTAGTTGTAGCGGGTGTTGATGTCTTCGGGATCCAGTTCCAGGGCTTCTTGGTACATGGCCTCAGCCTGCCGGAACATTCCTAGCCGTTTCAACAGGTTGGCGTAGTTGCAGAGCGTAGAGACGTGGCAGGGGTCTATCTCAAGGGTCTTTTTGTACTGGATTTCAGCTTCATGATATCGTCCAAGCTCAAAAAGGAGCTGCCCGTAATTAGCCCTGGTATCCGCATCCTCGGGTTTCAGCCTGAGGATAAGCCTGTACTGCATTGTCGCCTCCTCAGTACGGCCGGATTCCGAGAGCAGGTTGCCGTAGTTGCAGAGAGCACTTATGTGACCGGGGCTTACCTTCAAAACCTCTTTATAATGAACTTCAGCTTCCTCAACCTTTCCTTCCTCCTTGAGGAAATTGGCGTAATTATAGTTGGCTGACACGTGCTCCGGCACCTGTTCAAGCACCTGTACGAAATGTTCTTCGGCCTCCTCTTTCCGCCCCAGTTCGGCAAGGAGGTTGGCATAGTTGCAGCGGGTGTTTGCATTTCTAGGGTCCAGTTCAAGCACTGTCCTGAACTCGCGTTCCGCTTCCTTCAGTTTCCCGAGCTCAAAAAAGAGGTTTCCATAGTTGCAGTGGGTGCTGACATGCCCCGGCTCAAGTTCAAGAGCCCGCTTGTACCGGCTCTCTGCTTCAAGTTTCCGTCCAAGCTCGGCAAGGATAATTCCCTGGTTGCAGAGCGAGTTGACGTGTCCGGGATCAAGTTTCAGGGCTTCATCGAATTCCTAAAGAGCGCTTTCCTTCCTCTCCATGAAATACGCAAGCACACCAGTAAGGAAATAAGCCTCAACCCGCTGTCCCCCTTCTCCCAGGAGGGCGCAAGCTTTCATGAACACGTATTCTTCCCTGAACATCCCCTTTGAGTCGCATATTTTTGCGATGTTCAGGAGATAATCGGGAGAAATCCCGTTTTTCCTTGAAAACTGGACTGCAAACTCAACTCCTGCACCGGGTTCGTTCTCATTTCTCCTGACCGATTCCACAACATCAAAAACAAGTTTATTGATCATGTCCAGATCCATAAAAATCAATTCTCCCAAAAATAATTCCCTGAGAAAAAGCTTCAGCTTCCTCCTTATTTATCCACGGTTTTCAGCCGATAAATACTTTATTATATAATTCGGACTAAAGGAAAAAGTTTTCAAAAAAGTTGTCCTGAAATGCAGTATATTTTTCCGAGAAATCAAAAGAAGAAGAGGGAGAAGACTAGAGAAGTAAAAAGAAGAATGAGAATAAGTTAAAGAAGAAGTTAAAGAATAAGTTAAAGAATAAGTTAAAGAAGAAGTTAAAGAAGAAGTTAAAGACAAAGTTAAAGAAGAAGTTAAAGAAGAAGTTAAAGACAAAGTTAAAGAAGAAATGAATAAGCTGTTTTTAAAAGGATAAGGGGAAGAAAATCAAAGCTTCCTCGGTCTAAGGGGTATGTAAGGCTGGAAGAATCTTGCCCACATGTCCCTGAAATATTTTTCTGAAGCTCCCAGCCGGATCGGGGCACTGTAACCTATAAGTGCAGCACCTGAAAGGATGAAGAGGCAGCCCCCAATTGTGTTTGGTTGCACAGGCTCTCCAAGGAGCATGCAGCAGAAACAGATACTGCTCACAGGCTCAAGCAGGGAGAGCACAGCTGCAGTTTGTGCTTTTATATGTATCACACCTCTCAGGTACAGAAGGGAGGCAAGAGCCGTAGCTATAAAACCTAGAGGTATTAGCAGCTTCAGGTTTACGAGCAGGATTGGCACCGATACAGAGACCCCGAAAGGCAGGAGCAGGATGAGGCTGACTGCTGTTGACCAGAACATCTGCTCGACAGCCGAATAGGTTTCCTTCAGGTAGTTCATGGTCATGATCGAACAGCCGTAAGAAAGCCCGGAAAGCAGCCCAAAAAGGATTCCTGTGATGTAGTTTCCATTTTCGGAACCTGTGCTCCCGGAAATATTTGAAGGATTGACAGCAAGCAGTATACCCGAGATAGACAGGGTAAGTGCAAGCATATCCCGAAGAGTTACGTGCTCTTTAAGGAGTAAAGGAGAGAGCAGTGTAACATATATTGGTGCTGTGTACAGGAGAAGCACAGCTACAGGAATGCCAGTATGTTTGATTGAGGAGAAATATGTAAACATCGTTACTGTGTTAAGAACTCCAAGCAAAAGCATATAGAATTTCTTCTGCTTCAGTTCAATTTTCTTTATCCCTCCGGACACTACAAGATACCCTAGAATGACTGCAAATCCGAAAAATAGCCGGTAAAACAGGATAGAACCTGCGTCCATAGCTCTGATCTCTTTTACAAATATACCTATCATCCCAAAAAGGATACAGGACGTGATAACTGCTGCAAATGGTTTGTTATTTTCTTTAACTGTTATGGGCATAATTGCCAGAGAGATATTAGAGCCAGGATATATAACTATTTGAAAATAATTAATTATGACAAATTATGAAAAATACGGGAGTTAAAAGAGGGTTGAAGCGAACAACTCAATATAAACTTAAAAAGAATACTATATGTAAAAGGAATAAATATTCAATTAAAAAAGAAAAACTGTTTTAAACAGGGTTAATAAATTTATTATCATCTTCATTTACTCTACAAAATAAATCATTTCATTGGGGTTGCGGGTCAGTTCGTTGCTTTCTATCCCGGACTGGATAAGTTTCTCTATTCTGTCCCAGGTATTTTTGCGGGTTGTTTTAATCCCCAGTACCCTTGAGGTCTGGATAATCAGGTCTTCCATAGGGGTTGAATACTGGGTGTTAAGGACAAAACGGACAGCCTCTTTTATTTCCTCATCGCAGATCCATTCAATCTTTGCATATGTATCAGCATCGCGCCTGCGCAGGAGATATTCAGGTTCCGAGAGCGGCCAGTAAAATTCCCCTTTTGCCAGGATTTTTCCAGAATTTTCAGCCGCTGACATGGAGTCAAGTACTTTCTGTTTGATTTTGCCGAGCATGCGTGAGATTCCTGTATGGGATTTTATCCTCTGGAGTATTTCCTCTGAGTGAACAGGACCTTCGCATTCCACAATTCTTACAATTGCCTCCTCGATCTGCTCATCGGAAACTTCAGAAAAGTCTCCTGATTTCGGAAGTTTGGAGGAGAGGCAGGTTTTGTAGAGAGGCACAAGAGCCTCCAGAGAATTCCCTTTCCCGGACAGTTTTTCATCCTCGTCTTTCATATTCTCAGGCGCATGAGGTTCGAGAATTCCGGGATAGTTAGTCTCAAGCCCTGATTTGATGTCGGTTTTTACCTTCGATTCGGTGTAAGATTCAGCTTTAGCTCCTGTTTCTGTTTCTGTTTCTGGTTCAGATTCAGAACTCCATTCCGGGTCAGGATAATCATCTTCTTCAGGATCTTCAGGTTCAAAGAAGCCTTCCGAGCCGTAGATGTAAGCAAACTCGTTAATCCTTTTGCTTTTTCGTTTCTTTTCCGGACCTGCACTGAAATCGATCTCCGGGTAAGCCTGGAAGAAGTTTATTCTTTCAGATTCAGGCTCAGGAATGGGATCTGATCCTCCGTCAATATCCGTTTCGAAATTAGAGCGTGGGTCAACACTGAATTTAAGAAGCTTTGATTTCTTTAACCTTCTTATAGGTTCCTTTCTGGAGTTTTCGTCAGCGAGAGTAGCCATGGACTCGGTTTTTAAAGTCATTTCAGGAAGGAAGTCCGGCCCTGAATAGGTTGAAAATCCTCCTTCAAGCGTGGGGAAAGCAGCAGTAAAGGATTCTTCATCTTCTGCTCCGTCTTCATACTCCACCTCGTCTTCCAGTTCCTCTTCATCTGCTTCTTTTACTTCCTCTTCGTCTGCTTTTTCTTTTTCTTCTTCTTCTTCATATGCCGCTTCAAAGGAAATCTGTTCAATAGATTTCTTATCAGGGGAATCTTCGACCAGGAACTCCATTTCAGATGAGTTTCCCGAAAGGTTTTCTGAAAGGAACTCGACTTCAGGGGAAACTTTTGTCGGGGATGCCGTTTCAAAGGGTCTTATTTCAGGCTCGTTAAAGTTTTTTACAGGCTCTTTAAAGGCTTTGCTTTCTAAAGGTGAAAACAGGCTTGCAGCAGGAACGGCTTTTACCTCATAAGTTCCGGCTATCTCATAAGTTGTGGCGATCTCATTAGTTTTGGCGGATTTTGCCCAGGCAGGAGGTTCGTTTATTATCACAACTTCGGGTTCATGTTCGGATTTTGCCTGCAATTTTGCCTGTCTAACAGCTGCCTTTACGGTATCAAGCAGTTTTTCCCTGCAATCTTTCGGATGAAGGTACCAGTCCGTAGACCACACCCTGTAGATTTTCCAGCCCAGCCCTTCGAGGACCTGCTGGCGCAGGCGGTCGCGGTCTCTTGCAACAGGAGAAGAATGGTAGCTTACCCCATCGCACTCGATCCCGAGCACGTACCTGCCCGGGTGGCGGGGGTCAGGGACTGCAAGGTCGAGCCTGTACCCGGCACATCCAATCTGCCTGTGCACCTCACACCCGTTTTCGGTCAGGAAATCGGAGACCGCTTCTTCGAAAGGAGAATCAAGCTCCTGCCTGCCGCATAACGGAGCCGGAAGGGTGCCGCTTTCAGCAAACTCAAGGAAGACTTTGAGGGCTTTGAGCCCGAAAGAGGAGTTTTCGTCAAGGGACAGGTCTCTTGAAGTAAAGTTGGAAAAGACAACGCATTTTTCCCTTGCCCTTGTGATAAGCACATTCAGACGCCTTTCTCCTCCTTCCCGGTTAAGAGGTCCGAAGTTCAGGGAAAGTTTCCTGTTATTATCAAAACCGAAACCCACACTCAGAAGAATGACATCCCTTTCGTCGCCCTGGATGGTTTCGAGGTTCTTTACGAAGAAGTGTTCACCCCTATCATTCCCTGAGTTAAGGTCAACGCCCGGGTTTGCTTTCAGGAGAACTTCGATCTCTTCCTGGATAGCCTCCTGCTGTTTTACATTGAAGGTGCCGACCCCCAGGCTTTTTCCAGGATACTTCTGGAAATGCTCGAACACTGCCCTGGCAACAGCTCTTGCCTCTATCCTGTTGGCTCCACTCTTGCCCCTGTCATAAGCCGCCTCAGGGAGGTGGACGAACTTCAGCCCCAGGCTTTCATCTTTCTGCATGGGGGAGGGGTAAACATAGAGGCGGTTGTCGTAAAACTCCTGGTTTGAAATCGCAATCAAGGACTCATGCCTGCTCCTGTAGTGCCAGCGCAGGGTCTTAACCGGGAAACTGCGCTTGCAGACGTTCAGGATGCTTTCCATGTCCCCTGCGGAAGCATAGTCATCAGGCTCGCTTTCAGGAGAATCGACAACAGTATCGAAGAAGTCGGTTGGGGGAAGCTGTTTTGAGTCTCCCATTACCACTACCTGTTTTCCGCGCAGGAGTGCTCCTACAGCATCTTCGGGCCTGACCTGGCTTGCCTCGTCAAAGATGATCACATCAAACCTTGTACTCCTAGGGTCCAGGTACTGAGCAATGGAAAGCGGGCTCATCAGGAAGCAGGGCTTTATTTTCTGTATAAGGCTGCCTGCCTTTTTCATCAGGGTGCGTATGGGCATGTGCCCGCGCTTGCGGTTGAACTCATTAAGCAGAATTCCGGCTTCGGAAGCTCTTGATGCTCCCGAGGTCAGCCTGGGGGCCTGCTCATAAGCAGAACAGACAATCCTCTTCCTGTTCTCAAGCAGGACTTTTTTGTCAAGCTCGGTGAATTTGCTTATCTTGCCTTCATGAAGTTCCCGGATAAAAGCAGAGAGTTCCGGCCTTTCCCTGAAAGCCCGGTGCAGCATGCTTTCGGCATAGTTTCCTTCAAAAGCCGGGATCAGGTCTTCGGGCTCTATTTTCCCGGCTTCTATATCCTCCATCATAGGGGAAGCAAGCGTTTCAAGGCAAGCCTGTCTGTATCCCAGGTACTGGCTCCAGAACACGAGGGAAGAAGTCTCGTCCTTCCATCGGGTTACACGGGACTTTAACTGGCTGAGCTTCACAGCTTCCATATCGTTTCCGAACATTTTCCCGAAATCTGCCCCTATAAGGGAGCCAAGTTTTTCCAGGGAGGAAAGAAAAGCCTGTTTTGCTGCCAGGACTTCATTTATAGCAGACTCAAGGGCTATTGCATCAACCCCGCCTCCTACCAGCCTGAATGACCTGTCAGTTAGAGTACCTTCCTTGATATGCCTGCGGAAGGGGATCATCCACCTGCAGTGTTCTTCCAGGAAGACAGGGTCGCTTTCAAGGCCCTTCCAGTACTCCCAGAAGAACTTTTTGCCATTTACCTCAGCGCCCTCAAGCTCCAGCCTGTGCGCCTTGCACTCGGAAACACAGGCCAGGTCGAGAAGGATTTTGCTGTCTTTTGAAGGCGCCCCTGAGATATAGCACGCTGAAATCTCCTTTTTTAGTTTCCTGTACCTGGAGTTTAAAATACTGAACAGCTTGCCGGATACGTCCTTAAACTCGGAGGTGTCAAGGTCAAAAACCGACGGGTGAAAAGTCCTGTCCACAAAAGTTTTCAGTTCCCTATACTGCCTGATTTTTGAGATCAGGGCTTCCGCTTCGGATATTGAAGCCTCGGAGTCCCATTCAGGGTTCTGGAGTATTTTTTCAGGCAGGGGTTTTGATTTGCTTATAAGTTTTGCAGCTTCGGTTATGCCTATAATATCTTTAAGTGTTTGGGGTTTTGAGGTTGCAGAGAGGTCATTAAGGGTTTTTATTGTCTTCTCAAGGTTTTCAAAAACAGAAGCGCATTCATCTGCAATAGATCCGATTTCCCCCAGGTCAGAAGGCAGCACAAGCCCGGGTTCGCAGCCGTACCAGGGATTTTTCCTGACAGGGCCGAGAGCAGGAAGTACCTGCCCGATTTTTTCCAGAACAGATTCAGCTTCTATCCAGGCCTTAGTTTCCCACGTATCAGGGTCTTTAAACTTAATATTGGGTATTTTTAGGTCCTTTGACTCAAAGTAAATCCGGGTCTTTTCCTTTACCCCGTAAAGTGCATAGAGGCTTGGGTAGATCTTTCCTGCAGGTTCTCCGAGTGTCCTTGCATACCCGTTGAGTTCCTGTTTAAGCTTTTCAAGTTCGTTAATATCTCTCTCAGCGCTGATAGCAGGAGGTGCTGCACGGTTAAGGGCTTTTTCCAGTTCCTCAAGCACGGCTTTTTTCCTGGTCTGGTGGCTGTGCACCTCGAGGCAGAGCTCTCCTAAACCCGCATTATCAAGCCTGTTCTTTACAACCTGAAGGGCAGCCATCTTTTCGCTCACAAAGAGCACGCTTTTGCCCTGGGCAAGCAGTTCTGCAATTGTGTTTGCAATGGTCTGGGACTTTCCTGTGCCGGGAGGCCCTTCCACAACAAGGTCTTTTCCGGCTTTCACATCCTCAACGACTGCAATCTGTGAGGAGTCGGCATCCATTATATGGTAAGTATCTTTTGCCGAAAGCTTCAGGTCGACCTCCTCTTCCCGAAAGCCCTGAATCTCGCACTCAGGTTCTTCAGGGTTGAAGACCTTCTGGATCAGGGGGTGCTCTGCAGGAGACATGTCCTCGGGCCAGGTTGCAGGGTCCAGGTCTTTATACATGACAAATTTTCTGAAGTTGAAGAGGTCAAGGCAGACTTCCGGAATGATCTTCCAGTCCGTTTTTTCGCGGATTGTCCCTAGTACCGTCCTGAAGTATTCCTGAATCCCGGAAGCGTCCTCAGGCATTTCAAACTCAGGGACCTCGACCCCGAACTCTTTCATCTTCGCCTGAAGGGTAATAGAGGTAAAGATCTCGTCTCCTGTCCACTGGATGCTGAAGTTCCTTCCTTTCCCTATCCTCTTGAGTTCAACAGGAACAAGGACGAGGGGAGCCCTCGGGTTCCTTACTGAAGATTTAATCTCACTCCACTGCAGAAAACCCATTGCAAGATAGAGGACAGGATAGCCCTGCTCTTCAAAAATAGAATTTGCCTGGTTATAAACGTAAAAAAGTTTCCGATCAAGAGTTTCGTTGTCGTCGGGGGTCTCAAGAAACGGTTCGAAACGGGAGTTCTGGAGTTTATTCTTTTCTTCGGAAACAGGGATTTTTCCTATTGTTTTCAGAAGTTTGCTTTCATTTTCCGCATCATCATCTTCCCCATTCCCCCCATTTTCGGTTTTCCCTCTTTTTCTGGGCCTGGTTTTTGCTGCCCTGAACTTCATTGATTTTTCCTGGAGAACAAAAAGGTCATAGACCTCCTCCGGGGTTCTGCCCGTAATTGAGATTGTCCTTCTCAGGGAAGGACGGTAATTGAGAAGGTTATTACGAAGAGATAGATCAAGCAAGTTTTGCCTTAGTGTTTCCAGTTCCTTAACTACGTCTACCATAAAATACCAGGCCCTTTTCAAATAATCAATAAAATCTATTTATGATACAGATAAGAACACAGGATTTTTAATAAATTTTACAATGTTTTGCCGGAAAATAAGACTTCTGAACAGGGAGGAATTCTACTAAAAAGAAAACGAACTCCTCTTAAAGTCTCTTCAGGCTCTGAAATAATTCAATTCCGTAAATACGCGACTGTATAACATTAGTCACAGAGTATAAAATGTTTTTCTAAGAGGGTGTCTTAATATTAAATAATCCTTGTACCTTGATTATGGACCCGGATATTTTTAATTCGTCCGCTTGAGCGAGCTGAGCTCACTGCTAAAACCCATAGATTAGCCCTCTTGAGCGCAGCGAAAAGAGCAGCGTACTGCAGAGTCGCAACTCTGCTGAAACGGACCGCGTACTGTTGCGATTACATCGCAACTCCCTGAAAATCTTCTATTTTCTGTGATCTCGAGGCGCGATTCGAGAGAGGCGAATTTTACCTTAGGCCTTGCTTTCTTTTTCCAGGCTCATAAGGAGAGAGCTTGCAAGAATAAGGACGCATCCGAGCAGGGTGGTCCTGGATACCGGGTCGTTTAAGATTAGATAGGCAAAAAAGATAGCACTTACGGGCTCAAGCAGGGAGATTATGCTCGCATTCTGGGCTTTTACATGCTCAAGCCCTGTGAAATAGAGAATGGAGCCGAGGGAGGTTATCATTACCCCGAGGAAGAGAAGGACAGGCAGGTTCTCAAGCAGGGCTGCGGGAGATATTTGCAGCATAAAGGGAAAAAGGATCACAAGGGTCACGCCTGTTGAGATAAAAAGCTGTTCCATGCCTGAATATTCGTCTCTGAGGTAGCGGGAGGTCAGAATAATGCAGGCATAGAAAAAACCTGAGAAAAGCCCCATCAGCACACCATAGAGATATCCTGATCCGGCTTCTGCCGTGCCGGAAACGAGACTCTCCGGACCCACAACCACCACCACACCTATAAGGGAGAGCGCAAGAGCAGCAAGGTTTTTTGTGCTGATTTTTTCTTTAAGGATGACAGGGGCGATCAGCAGGACATAAAGAGGGGCCGTATAAAGCAAAAGTACAGACATCGAGACGTTCGTAAAGTTTACAGCCGTGTAATAGGAAAGCATGACTCCGGCGTGCCAGGCCCCGAGCAACAAAAGGGCTTTTCTTTTTCCCCTCAGCTGTATCCCGGAGAGCTGTCCCGTGGCTGCCAGATAAACTGCAAGGGCAAGAAAACCTAAAAGGAGCTGGTAAAAAACAACAGGACCTGCACCCATGTTTTTTATGTACAGGAAAAATATTCCTGCAAACCCATAGATGACTGATGCGGCAACTACCTGGGCACTTGCTTTTATGTGCTTTTGCTCCATGACCTCTGCAAATAAGGGGTCCGCTTAAATAAGACTTTCCCGAGCACACTGAAGATATTCCGGGGCATTTCGGATGATCTCCAGAGCATGAAGGGCGGTTACAGGAAGGACGGCACATGAAGCGAGAAACAGGTACATCATGCCTTAATGCCGCACTATTTTCTTGTATGGTGTGTCAGTCTTCCTGCAAGGGATTCGGGTGGAAAAAACAAAAAATCAATTTTATAACCCAGGTGGGATAATATTAAATAATGTCAAAACAAAAATATCAATGGATAGGCGAGTGCGGAAAAAGAATTGTTAGAGGCGTGTTTGGGTTCATTTATCACCATCATTACATTACCCCAAACACGCCCACACCCTTCAATCCGCACACCTCCGTCCAGTGCGCCTTTTTTCTTTTACATCCCTCTTAATTCCTATTTTTTCCTTCTTCCCTTTTCTCTTCTTCTTCCTTTTTCTCTTTTTCTTCCCTTTTCTCTTCTTCTTCCTTTTTCTCTTTTTCTTCCCTTTTCTCTTCTTCTTCCTTTTTCACATCTTCTTCTTTCCTTTTGCCCGATTCTTTCCCTAAAAAACTCGCTCAGCAAACTTTTTTAGCCTCAGGCAAGTAAGAAATTTCATGTTTTAAGAAACCTCAGGCTGAGGCACCTTGTTCTTCACGCCAAGTACCCTTACAACAACCATGCTGATCTCAAAAAAGATTATCATGGGCACTGCAACCATGACCTGGCTGAGTACGTCTGGAGGGGTAATTACAGCTCCTATCACCAGGAAGACGATATAAATATGCTTGCGGTAGGTCACAAGGGTACTGTACTGTATAAAGCCGTTCCTGGTCAGGAAGGTGAGTACTATAGGAAGTTCGAATATCAGCCCGAAAAGAGCTGTGCCTGCAGCTGCAAACGAAATGAACTTGAAGATCGAGTAGGTAGCAGTTACCCCTGAACCTGCTGCGTTCAGGTAGAGATAGTCCAGAAAGAGGGGTAGCATGAAGAAATAAGCATACGAAGCCCCGAGGGCAAACATTACGAGAGCAGCCGCGCTCAGGAGTACAAACTGGTTTTTTCCGACCTGTATAGGATTTCTGATCGAAAAACGCCTCGATACAGCCCGGTAAGCATAGAATGCAATCACAGGAATGGCAAAGAGCAGCCCTACTATAAATGAGAGCTTGAGCTTCAGCATCATTACTTCAAGAGGGGATATGTACACCAGCTTTGCACCCTCAGGCAGGAGGTCCTCTTTCATCCTCTCAATCAGTGGACCTGTAAACTGGAAAGAAAGAGCAACGCCTGCAAAAAGGACTGCAGCAACTACAATCAATTTCTTTCGCAGGGTCAGCAGGATTACACTTAAGTTTTCAATTGCTTCAGACATATGGAGTACCTATCCGGCAAATAATATGAACTGGTTATCTTTCAGGAACTGATTATTTCGTTATATGTTTTGTTATGCTTGGGATGGCAAATACAAGATTCCAGATCAAAGCATAATATTTCAAGCTTTGTGTTTTTCGGTATTATATTGTAGCTATAAGGCTACTGTAACTGTAACGGATAATGGGGATATCCGAATAAATATTGTAAATATTGATGACGGTAAATATATATCATGGATATATGGTTTTAGAGTATCCCTACTTCAGAATATCCAGAGCATGCGGGATATCATCGAGGTCTGGGATATAAGTGTAATCAGATGTTCCGATATTAATATATTTATTAAAATGCAGTGTAAGACAGAGAAACCAGATCGCAAACTCAACAGAAAAACAGATCGCAAACTCAACAGAAAAACAGATAATAACAGATAAAAACCATGACCTCTCATAATACCGGAAACCAGCTCCCTGATACAGGAAACAAAATTAACGGAAACGCTTGTTCTTCCGGAGTTCCCGGGGATATAGAAGAACCCCTTATGGCTCACCTGTATGAGTTCAGGAACCGGCTTGCTGTAGTCTTTGTCTGGCTCTTTCTGGCTATGCTGGTCGCATACCCCTTCTCTGAAAAAGGGATGATGCTTGTCTGGAAAGAATTCATAAGCCCGGGACTGGATATGGCAGTATATTCGCCTCTTGAATGGATCTTTGCCCGCCTCAAGCTCTGCCTGGTCTTTGCACTTGCAGTATCAATTCCGCAATTCTTCTATCAGCTCTACAGGTTTGCAGGGAAAGGGCTTTATCCGCATGAGAAGCGCTTTTTCCTGAAAGTTGTCCCTGTATCTTTTCTCCTGTTTATTCTGGGAGCTGCCCTGGGCTATTTCATTGTCCTGCCTGTGATGTTCAGGTACGTTATCTTTTACTCAGGGGATGTGGCTTCAGCCCAGCTTTCCGTGCAAAACACCTTCTCAGCCGTGACCACAATACTTGCAGGCTTCGGAATTGTGTTCCAGGCTCCCCTTCTTGTAATATTTGCCGTGAAAATGGGGCTTGTAAAGTATCAAACCCTCAAGAAACAGCGTATACTGGTCTATAGCGCAATTGTAACGCTATCCCTATTCCTTTCGCCGGACCCGACTTTCATTGCCCAGATATTGGTCGCGCTTCTGCTTGTAGTCCTCTTTGAGTTCAGCCTGCTACTGGTCAGGTTGTTTTAAGGCGAGTTTGGGAATTTAACGTAGTCTGTCAGGTCAAAAAAGCATAAATATAAAAAATAAACAGACAGTTGATTCCGCGTAAAACCTGCCTTCCCTGCTTGTTGCAAGAATTTTTATATTTGATCGTCGATAATAGCCGACAATGATAGGTTCCATGGAATTGATTGCAATCCTTATCGCTGCACTGTTCCTCTTCGGGCCAAGGAAACTCCCCGAACTTGCACGGTCTCTCGGAAGTGCGGTAGGAGAGTTCAAGAAAGCACAGAGAGCCGCTGAACTGGAGCTCACAACCTTCGATTCATATACCAGGGAAACAGAATCTGGGGCCGTTCCCGGGGTAAAAGAGGACGAAAAGGATATTATAAACGAAGCCCCGAAAACTAAAACCAGGACAGACCAGAGCCTTAAAAATTCACTGGAAGCCAGATCTTCCATTCCAGATATAGAAAATCACGAAGCTTCCGGTACCAATGGAAAAATCCCGGAATAATAAAGCTTACTGTATATGCTGTCTCTTATACACATCTGACGCTGCCGACGAATAGAGAGGTGTAGATCTCGGTG
>NZ_JJQY01000139.1:0-16740 GCF_000979295.1 Methanosarcina sp. 1.H.T.1A.1
TAACAGAACTTAACAGAACTTAACAGAACTTAACAGAACTTAACAGAACTTAACAGAACTTAACAGAACTTACAGGAATTTTACCTATTTTTCCCTATTAAAAAATAAGCTAAGCGGACTATAAAAACGTAGGGATTTGTATAAAATAATCGAGTAAGTAAAGAGCCCGTGAAAGACAATATAATGAAGAGTTTGTACAATTTTTTTTACGATTTATAAAATTTAAACCACAGTCTACTGAAAGTTTAGAAAATAAAGAATCAAGTTGCACCATAAGAAAAGAAAAGCCTCCAATCTCGTTCAAAAACTTAATATATTTGCAAATAACAATATTATAATTTTGTGGCAATATTAATTCAACTTGAATAGTCTTTATCGGGCTTAAAACTCTTATTCCCAACTACTTTTTTCAAATACGCCATCATTGGAGCGCGTGGGCATCTTAATTCATGAACAATGATCAGGAATTAAGACACTGAATCTCGCTGACTTTTGCCTCCAGAAATGCCCGAAGTCCCGGACTCTCTCCTGCCTGAGAAAAGCGAAAAGAACTGAGAACTGCTGACCGCACAATGCAACTAAAAGAAAATGAAAGGCTATGGCTTTGTAAAGTAGTCTGCTTGAGCTAAGCTAACTGCCATCATCCGTGAATTAGTCCTCTTGAGCGAAGCGAAAAGGACCTCGTGCTCCCGAAGCGAAACTCGGGTGGCGAAGCATTTACATGTAAGGCGAGCATACAATGCACAAAAAGCCAACAAAAAGACAGGCACACATAAAAATAAGGTTAAATCAGGTTAAAAAACCGGAAGAGGAACAGAAATGGCTGTATGGAAGGGAAAGAAAGTGGTTTTGCACACCACTATGGGTGATATCACTCTTGAACTGTTTGAAGACATGCCAATTACGGCAGGAAACTTTGCAAAACTTGTGGACAAGGGCTTCTATGACGGCGTGATTTTCCACAGGATAATTGACAAATTCATGATCCAGGGCGGAGACCCGACAGGAACAGGCATGGGTGGGCCCGGCTATGAGATCCCGGACGAGTTCACGAAACACAACCGGAACGACAAGGGCACGATTTCAATGGCAAATGCCGGCCCGAACACAGGCGGAAGCCAGTTCTTCATTAACCTTGTAAATAACACCCACCTTGACAGAAATCATCCCGTTTTCGGAAAGGTTGTAGAAGGCATGGATGTTGTCGAAGCCATGGGAAAGGTAAAGGTCGACCGCCAGGACCGCCCGAAAACCGAAGTGAAAATCGTGAAGGCTGAACTGGTCTGAAGACTTTTCTATCTTCAGGTCAACCCTTATTTTTTATTTTTAATCCGTGAGGAATCGATTTCCGTAACTGCATACGACGATTTCAGTTTTGCATCCTCAGATTTTCGGATTTCTGATTACGTTTTAGGATTTCTGATTACGTTTTAGGATTTTGGATTACGTTTTAGGATTCAGGATGATTTTTTAGGGTCCTGGATTCTACTTATTTGTTCAAATTCTTTTTAGGATTACATTTCTAACTATTTGTTCGAACCATGTTTAGAATTATGGATTCTAACTATTTGTTCTGATTATATTTTCTCATCAGCCATTCTTATCACGCTTTCTAACCGAGTTTTCGGATAAAATGATAAAAAATCCCGTATAATTATGGAATACTATTTCTTTTTAGCGAAAAACACCGAAACCTGCTTACGGAAACCTGATGGAGATTCACGGGAGAAACGATTTAGGTGCTGGATATTGAGGAAGGATGGGATGCTCTGGTTGCCGAAGCTCTTAAAGCCAGGTACCTGCGCGAAGGGGAGAAAGGCTGGGAGGACATCTGTGAAAGGGTGGCAAAAGCAATTGCAACGGGTGAAGAAGAATATCTGGAATTCAAAGACCTTATGGTCCGTAAAATCTTTCTTCCGAGTTCGCCCACGCTTATGAACGCAGGTACGGAACTGGGCCAGCTAGCCGCATGTTTTGTAGTCCCTGTGGAGGACAGTGTCGAGGAAATTTTTGATGCCCTCAAAACCGCAGCCCTTATCCAGAAGACCGGAGGAGGGACCGGGTTTGACTTCTCAAAAGTACGGCCAAAAGGTTCTCAAGCCCTTTGCGTTGACGGGGTTGCCAGCGGCCCGCTTTCTTTCATGAAGCTCTTCAACGAGGCAACGGAAGTCATCAAGCAGTTTGGCAGGCGTAGAGGCGCAAATATAGGAATTCTGGACGTTTCCCATGACGACCTCATACCTTTCATCAGGGCCAAGCACGTTGAAGGGAACTTCAGGAATTTCAACCTCTCAGTAATGGTCCCTGATGCTTTTATCAAACTTGTTGAAGCAGGCAGCACTGGGGAAGTCTGGAACCCCCGGACAGGCGCAACAGTTGGGACCATCTTCTCCGAAATCGTTGATGGAGTATGGAGAAACGGGGAACCGGGCGTTCTCTTCTATGACCGTATAAACAGGGATAATTTCACCCCGAAGCTTGGGAACATCACTGCCACAAACCCCTGCGGAGAAGAGCCTCTCCTGCCCTATGAATCCTGCAACCTGGGCAGCATTAACCTTTCCCTTTTTGTTGTGGACGGAAAAATCAACTGGGATTCTCTGAGGGAAACCGCCGAAAAAGCTGTCCGTTTCCTGGATAATGAAATTGACATAAATGTCTACCCTGTCCCGGAGATTGGGGAGGCAACCAGAAAGACAAGGAAAATCGGGCTTGGGGTTATGGGATTCCATGATATGCTTTTGAACCTGGGGCTGCCCTATGACTCAACAGAAGCTCTCGAGCTTGCAGAAAAGCTTATGGAGCAGATTAGCCGGGCTGCAGTCAGGGAATCAAGAAAACTTGCGGCAGAAAAAGAACCTTTTCCGGAACATGAAAACTCCACCTGGGAACTTCCAATGAGAAACGCCGCATTGACTGCAATTGCCCCGACAGGAACTATCAGTATTCTTGCAGGTTGTTCTGCAGGGATTGAACCTGTTTTCAGCTGGGTCTACAGGCGGACCCGTACAGTGGGAAAAGAATTCCTGCTTGTTCACCCCCTCTTTGAAGCACATTTTAAGCCAGAGCTTTCGGAACCTGCTTACCTCCGGCTCCTTGAGCATGTCTACACACATGGCACCCTGCAGGACATAAAAGACCCGAAAATAGTGAGCGAAGACGAAAAAAGGCTCTTCAGGTCAGCCCTTGATATTAGCTGGAAGACTCATATTGATGTACAGGCGGCCTTTCAGCGCCACTGCCATGCAGGGATCTCAAAGACCATCAACATGCCTGCAGATGCCAAAAAGGAAGATATTGAGAAAGCTCTGATTTACGCCTGGAAGCAGGGATTAAAGGGGCTTACAATCTACAGGACCGGAAGCAGACAGCATGTGGTTCTCAACTTGAAAAAGTCAGGAAACTAATTCCGGAAACTGAACTGTCTCTGGCAGGGTAATTTTGGAGTATTGGCCTCCCACTGCAAAATAAAAATACCCTCCAGAACAAGTTCCTTAAGATTTTTAAGAAGTATTATACTACTAGAATTATAGTTATCTCACTAAAAATATATATACATTCGTCCCTCCAGAATATATATGACTGTTTCTGTGACTGCTGCCTCCAAACAGCACCTTGAACTGCTCACTGCGTGTGTTATCTATGGTACCGTCGGAATTTTCATGGAATGGCTCAAGGATATGTCTGTAGGTTCGATTATTTTCTACAGAGTCCTTTTCGGGCTTTCAGCCATACTATGTTATCTTGCAATTACCGGAAACCTCGGTCAGCTCTCTTTGAAAAGGAAGAAAAAGTACCTCCTTCTTCTGGGAATTCTATACGTTTCACAGATGTTTTCCTACTATTCTGCAATCCGATACCTGGGAGCTTCTTCTGCTGTCCTTCTCCTGTATACTGATCCTATATACCTGACTTTCCTTGCACCCGTTCTTCTAGGTGAAAAGAATACTGGAAAAACTATTCTTGCTCTTTTCCTGGGTCTGATAGGCGTCTTCTACGTAACAAGGCCTGAAGGCGGTTTTGAACAGCTTGAATTTGGAAGCAGCTATCTGAAAGGTGTAATCTTCGGGCTCGTAGGAGGCCTCTTCAGCAGTGGAGTCATAATATCCGTCCGCTTCCTCAGGGACGAGTATAACGGCCTTACCCAGCTTGTCTGGCAGAGTGTAATCAGTCTGGCCTTCCTCTCTCCTTTCGCAATCTCCCTTCCAGGGCAGGTACTCGCTGCAAACCTTCCTGTCCTCATGCTCTTCGGCTTCCTCATCACCGGTGTAGGTGCAGTGTTTTATATAAGAGGCGTTGCAGGCGTAAGCGCCATTACAGGCAGCGTCCTCACCCTTCTTGAGCCGGTTTCCTGTATATTTTTTGATCACACCGTTCTGGGAAGCCCTGTTCACAGCGGGATGCTTATAGGTTCCTTCTTTATCCTTGCAGCAGCAATCGTAGTAAGCCTGGATAACTCTGTTTTCCTGAAGAAGTTGATTTTCGGGGAAAAGATGAGATCGAGCAAAAAGATACCTTTCTGGAAAAAAGAACTTTTAAGGGTACAGGGTAAATAAGTACCCTGTTTTCTTTTTTATAATTACGGATTTCTTCCATACAGATTTCTACCATACAGATTTCTACCATACAGATTTCTACCAGTTTTTCCCTTTTCCAAAAAATATATATCTGCAGTCTTTTATTTCCAGAATGTGGCAGTGCAGGAAAACTCTTTCAAGCCGTACTCCGAGGTCATAACAGGCAGTATCATTTATGGTACTATAGGAGTTTTTCTGGACAGGGTCCAGGACATGTCCGTAGGGTCCATTCTCTTCTGCAGGCTCTTTTTCGGTTTATGCATGATTTTCTTTTATCTGCTGATGAGCGGAAGCCTTAAACAACTCAGACCTGGCAGGAACAGAAAATATCTTCTACTGCTAGGTTTTCTGAATGCGATAACAGGCATATGCTATTTCTCGGCTATAAGGTACAGCGGAATTTCCGTTGCTGTCCTGCTTCTTTATACGGCTCCTGTATATGTCAATCTGCTTGCCCCTTCAATCCTTGGAGAAAGAAGCAGCAGCAAAAGCCTTCTGCCTCTTTTCCTTTCAGTTGCAGGAGTATTACTCATTTCCCGTCCCGGAGAAGTTCTGGTAAGCCTGAGTACAGGGTCCGATTTTATGAAAGGCCTGTTGTTCGGCCTGCTTTCAGGGCTCTCTTTTGGCATCACAATAATTACGATCCGCTACCTTAGGCATGACTATACAGGGATATCCCAGACTTTCTGGCTGACCGGAATAAGCCTTCTCTTTATGCTGCCGTCTGCCCTTTCAACTCCCATCCCTGTCTACTTTAGAAACTTAGGTACTCTGCTTCTCTTCGGTTTGACCATTACACTTGCTGCCATCCTCTACCTCAAAGGAATTTCGGGCATAAGGGCGCAGACAGGCAGCATTCTTGCCCTGCTAGAACCTGTATCGGGAATTTTCTTTGACACTGCAGTCCTGAGAAACCCTCTCTATATCTCGACTTTTCTGGGTTGTGTCCTCATCCTGACAGCGGCTTATCTTGTGAGCCAGGCCAGGGACGCAGAAGAAGTCCCTGAAGATTCCCTCCCCTCATCGCTTGCCTGATTTATTCTGTCCCTTTTCGTGAAAGAAAGCTTCCAGAGGTGCGACCGTCGGAAGGGAGAGGTCCTCTCCTGCCCTGTACCCGTAGAGTTCCTGAAGCTCCACAGCAAAGGAATGCATGAAAAGCGCATTGGGGATGTCCATTGGACAGAGTTCCTCGCACTGCCCGCAGTTGATGCAGGAATCCGCAACAAGGGAATAGCGAAGCGTGTGGAACGCAAAAGCGGGAGGGACCTTTCCGGAAGCGTCTACTGTAAAATCGGAGGGTTTTGCATGGGGGAGGGCAGGACAGACTTCAATGCAGGTGTAGCATTTAATGCAGCGGGAAGTTTCATTTATTAGCTGTTTCAGGCTAGCCTTCCCCTCTCCCAGAGCTCGGAAGTCTTTTTCCCTCCATTCCTCAGCCAGGTTCAGCATCGACTGCTCTATTTTACCCCGGACCTCCAGCCCTTTTGGAACGGGCGAAGAGGCTTCGATAGCTCCTGAGGCTTCAGCTTTTTCAAGCAGCTCTGCACCCTTTGCGCTGCAGACCTCAACAAAAGTTGCTTCCGTGCCAATAACACCCCATTCACCACAGGCAAGGTCAGCCTGTCTCGGGATTTTCAGCTTGCAACGCCTGCAGTTACTCCTGCGCCCATAGCCTTCCTCTTCAAGTTCGTCCATGGGCACTGAAAATTCCCCTTCAGGAGTCTTGAAGATGAACTTCCCCTTTGAAATCCTTTCCTTTTCAACCGAATCAGGGTCCACTGCAAACTTTTCTACAGCCATTTTCCTTGCCATTTCCGGACTTATTGAGCCTCCGCAGTTCAGCCCCAGCATGAGGATATTTTCCAGCCTGACCTCTCCCCGCTTTGCAAGCTCGTAAAGCCCCATTACATCGCAGCCTTTCAGGGCAGCTGCAACCTTCAGGTCCTTTGCCCCACCCAGGTAACTGCTGAAAAGCCTGGAGAGAAGAAGAGTCCCACAGTGCAGAGAACCCGAAATGTCCGAAATTTCCGCCGGGTCTGTGATCAGCACCGGAACAGCGTCGTAGAGGTCTGCACCTTTCCTTACCCCAAGTACTGCGTCCACGCTTCCGCTTTCCAGGGCGAACTTCAAAAGGGCTGATACCGCACCCCCGGACTCGCCTTTTTCCAGGAACTCCCGGTCACAGGCCCGGACATAAAACTTGTCTCCTTTCAAAGGTTTCAAAGTTTTCCCTCCACCGTTTCTACTGGTTCTACCTGTTCTACTGGCTCTACCTGTTCTACTGGCTCTATTTTCTCTACCCTGACTGCACAGGCCTTGTACTCCGGAATCTTTGCCACGGGGTCAAGGGCTCCGCTGGTCAGCAGGTTGGCCGCGCATTCCTTAAAATGGAAGGGGATGAAAACAACCCCAGGTTTTATGTCTTCCGTAACCATCGCAGGGATTTCGATTTCCCCCCTCCGGGAAAGTACGCGGACTTTTTCCCGGTTACTGACTCCAAGTTTTTCCGCATCCTCCGGGTGAAGCTCCACCCAGCCGGTCCTGACTTCGGAGTCCAGGGTTTCTGACCTGCGGGTCATGGTCCCGGTGTGCCAGTGCCAGATATTCCTTCCTGTGGTAAGGATGAGGGGATATTCCGTATCCGGAACTTCGGCAGGAGGCTTCCATTCCACGGCGGAAAACTCCCCCAGCCCGTCCGGGGTGGCAAATTTTTCGGTATGCAGGATGGGCGTTCCCGGATGGGACCTGTCCGGACAGGGCCACTGGAGAGAGTCAGGGTTTTCAAGGCGCTCGTAGCTCATACCCCCATACTGGGGAACAACCTTTGCAATTTCCTCAAAAATCTCAGCTTCATTCAGGTAGGAAAACTGTGGCCTGTACCCCATACGCCCGGCAAGTTCGCAGATAATGCGCCAGTCTGCTTTAGCCTCTCCCGGCGGGTCAAGGGCTTTTCGGAGCCGCTGGACACGTCGCTCGGTGCTGGTCTGAGTCCCGTGTTTTTCTGCATAACAGGCTGCAGGCAGGACGACGTCAGCAAACTTTGCAGTCTCGCTCAGGAAAATGTCCTGTACGACCAGAAAGTCCAGGTGTTCCAGGGCTTTTTTGACCCTGTTCAGGTCCGGGTCCGAGAGCATGAAATTTTCTCCCATAACGTACATGCACCTTACCGGCGATGTCCCTTCTGCAAGCTTTTCCATCAGCTCTGTGACCGTGACTCCCGCTTTTTCAGGAAGTCCGCCAACTCCCCAGATAGATTCCATCTTCCTGCGGACTTCAGGACCTGAAACCTTCTGATACCCGGGATACACGTCCGGAAGGCACCCCATGTCACAGGCGCCCTGTACGTTGTTCTGCCCTCGCAGGGGGTTGACCCCTCCTCCGGGAACGCCAAGGTTTCCGGTCAGCAGCATCAGGTTTGCCGTGGACTTCACGTTGTCTACCCCCACCGTATGCTGGGTGATGCCCATGGAGTAGAGAAGTGCAGAAGGCTTTGAGTGGGCGATCCACTCAGCTGCGGTTTTTAAGTCTTCCTCAGGCACTCCTGTGATTTTCGAGACATTCGGCAGGGAATAGGCCTCCAGCATGACAACGGTTTTCATTGCCTCGAAATTTTTTGTCCTTTTCGCGAAAAATGCCGAATCTTCCCAGCCGTTTGCTATGATGTGGTGCATGAGCCCGTTCAGGAGGGCCACATCTGTACCCGAGTACATGGAAAGGTAGAGGTCCGCCTGTTTTGCCGTGGGTGTGAAGCGGGGGTCCGCATAGATTATTTTAGCTCCCTTCTTCTTTGCAAGAATTACCCTCCTGCCTATAAGGGGGTGCTGCTCGAAGGTATTGCTCCCGATAATGAAGATGCATTTAGACTCTTCCAGGTCCGCAATTGAATTCGTCATAGCCCCGGAACCGAAAACTGCAGCAAGGCCAGCGACTGTAGAGGAGTGGCAGAGCCTTGCACAGTGGTCGACGTTGGGCGTCTTAAGGACAACCCGGGCAAATTTCTGCATAAGGTAGTTGTCCTCGTTTGAGGTTTTTGCCGAAGAGAGACAGGCAATTTCCTCATGGAGAAAAGTAGTGAACTTCCCTGCAACCAGGGTCAAAGCTTCTTCCCAGCTCGTTTCCACAAGCTGCCCATTTTTCCTGACCAGCGGCTTTACAAGCCGGTCCTTGCTGTGGATGAACTCGTGGGCATACCTGCCCTTCTGGCAAAGCTTCCCTGAATTGACAGGAGCCCGGTGCCAGGGCTCGATACCTGCAACCCTTTTGTCCTTTACCACAAGGTTAAAACCACATCCTGTTCCGCAGTAGGGACAGGTTGTGGGGACATATTTCAATTCCATGTTCTTCCTCCCCTTAAGATGATGGATCTGATAAGCTGTTAATCATGAATATTGATTAATCCTTCATAAAAGAGTTAATCTGGCAGTAAAGATAGGATCAGGAGTAAAAATAGGATCAGGAATAAAGATGGGATCAGGAATAAAGATGCAGAAATGATCGTTCGGTAAAAATTTGAAACTGTATTGTGAATTTTCAGTCTATCTAGAGTCTCTGATACTTTGCGGGAATCTTACCGGGCTCGATCAGCCTGTTTGGATTCCAGAGCTTCTCCTTATTCCCGGCTTTTGCCTTTCTGCCCAAAAACTCTTTACTTAAGAAGCCCTCTATTTTGAACATAAAAGTTATGAAAATGCAGGAAAAGCATGACAGAAGGAAGCCCAATTATAGAGCTTAAGAACCTGACCAAAGTTTATAAAAACGGAGTGGAGTTTCGCGCGCTCGACAATGCAAACCTGAAAATTAAAAAAGGGGAATTTGTTGCAATTGTAGGGCCTTCTGGTTCAGGTAAAAGCACACTTATGCATCTCATAGGTCTACTCGACACACCCAGTTCAGGCACCCTCCTGATAGACGGCAATGACGTGACTAAAATGTCGGATAAGGAGCGTTCCGGGATGAGAAACAGGATGCTCGGCTTTGTCTTCCAGTATCACCACCTGCTTCCGGATTTCACTGCTCTGGAAAACGTAATGATGCCACTCTTGATTGCGGGAAAGAGTAAGGACGAAGCAAAGGATATTGCCGAAAAACTTCTGAAAGAGGTGGGGCTTGAAGACAGGATGGACCACCGGCCAGGAGAACTCTCCGGAGGGCAGAACCAGAGGGTTGCGGTAGCCCGGGCTCTTAGTTGTTCTCCGGCAATCGTACTTGGGGATGAGCCAACAGGCAACCTGGATACTAAAGCAGGAGATTTGATCTATGAACTGCTCCGCAAACTGAACAAGGAATATAACCAGACCTTTATTGTGGTAACCCATAATGAGGAACTGGCCGGAAAAGCAGATAGGATTATCAGAATTGTAGACGGAAAAATAACGGATCAGTGAGGGGGAAATAATGGAGTACTCAAAAGGAAGGATAGGCAGGGTCTTTACTGTCAGGGTTGACCACGGGGATGACCTTCTCCTGGAACTTATTAAACTTGCAGAGATGGAAAAGATCGAATCAGCTGTGTTTATGCTGCTTGGCGCGCTGAGGAAAGGAAAGCTTGTTACAGGCCCGAAAGAAAACAGAAGGCCTCCGGAACCTGTCTGGTCTGGCTTTAATGATGCCCATGAGATTCTCGGGATAGGAGATATTTTCCAGGAGAACGGAAAGCCCAAAATACACCTTCATGCAGGAACAGCCAGGGGAGACAGCATTAAACTGGGATGCCTGAGAGGTGAAAGCGAAGTTTTTATGGTTGTTGAGGTATTCATTTTCGAGTTGGAAGGAATTTCTGCCAGAAGGATAATGGATGCAGAGCAGGGCTTTGCTCCTGTGAGCTTTGTGCATGTCCCTGATCAGGAATGACACATTGAATAAAGTAAGCGTTAAAAGGGCTCGACAATAGGAGTAATTAAAGCTGAAAACGATTTATAGAAAATAAGATCTGGCAGATCTCCTTACATTTATTTTTTGTGAACTTATTTTTTGTGAACTAAATTGCGGTGAATTTAATTTTGCAGTATAATTTCCAGTTCCCTTAGCCTTTTGAGCGCGATCATTTTCTCGTTGTTGTATTTTAAAAATTCCTCTTCGAGAATCTGTACTATCTGTGGGAACGGTACTGTTAACTGGTAGTACTTCACAGGTCTGCCTTTTCCCTTATTCTTTTTTTCGGACCTTTCATCCACCCAGCCCCTATCCCTGAGAGGGCGCATAGCTACACTCACTTCAGGCTGCCTGAGCCCGGAAACAAGTTCGATATGAAGAGATCTGAGTTCCCTGCAGTCTTTTAAGCACACGATTGCGGTGGCCTCTGTCCTCGGGAGTCCCAGACTCTGGAGCTTATCAATAATTGAATACTCTTTTTCGGTTAAATTAACTGGAGAATCGTCGGTCATCGAGAATGAATAATACTTTCAGGTTTATATATTTTATGTAGATAAAATTATTTTTTTAATAAATGGAGTATTGTCAGTAAGTAAAAAAGGCATCTAACCCTAGTAAGGCTTTTTTTCTGGAGTTTTTATATAAAAGACTGTGGGGATTCATCTTCAGAAAAAAATATACTTTGTAGTTTTAACCAAAACCTTTAAAGCAAGTGTTTGCAGGAATAAAACATCCTTTAAGTAGGAAATAGGCTTTCCAGAAACAAAGAGATAGGTTTTACCATATAGAATATTGAGGCTCCTGAAAGTTGGAAATTAGCCTTTCTGAGAAATGAAATACCCGGTTTTGAGCGCAGGGATATCTTCAATTCTTAAAGAGGGGAAAATTCACTCAAAAAGAAGAAAGAGTAAATCCTTAAAATCTGGACTCCTTAAATACTGCTGCTCTAAGGTAGACAGGATACTGGAAGCGTGAAATAGAGGAGTCTCTTCTATAAGAAACACGGGTATAATTCAGGTAAATTGATTAATTCAAACCGGATAAACAGTTAAATACCATTCGGACATGTAACGGTTAAGTTAAGTAAAAGTCAAGTTCAAATAACAGAATATATCTATAGATAGATCAGAGATTTAGAAAGGGTGAAATGATGTCGTATATCGGTTTACAGCAGGATTCTGGAGAATATAAGATCCAAAAGATACATGCTCGGGAGATCCTGGACTCAAGGGGAAATCCCACTATTGAAGTTGATGTGTTTACACCGAAGGGATTTGGCAGAGCAAGTGTCCCTTCAGGAGCTTCCACGGGTACGAACGAAGCCCTTGAACTGCGCGATGCAGACCCCAACAGGTACGGTGGAAAGGGAGTCCAGACTGCAGTCAAGAACGTAAATACCGTTATCCAGAAGGAATTGCTTGGACTTGATGTGCGAAACCAGCGGGAAATCGATGAGCTGATGATCGAGCTCGACGAAACCGAAAATAAAGCAAATCTCGGAGCCAACTCAATTCTTGGCGTATCCATGGCGGTTGCAAAGGCTGCAGCTGACTCCCTTAACATGCCCCTTTACCGCTACTTCGGCGGTTCTAATGCTTTTACCCTTCCTGTACCCACAATGAATGTCCTGAACGGAGGCAAGCATGCAGGAAATGAGCTTGCAATCCAGGAGTTCATGATTCAACCCAAAGGCGCAGACACCTTCTACGAGGCCCTGCAAATCGGGACAGAGATCTACCAGACCCTGGGGAAGTTTCTGGAGAAAAAATACGGACGCTCTTCTATTAACGTGGGCTATGAAGGCGGGTATGCTCCCAAAATGAGCGAGTCTACAGAAGCTCTTGACGCCCTCGTACAGGCAATTGAAGAAGCAGGTTATACTGAATCCGAGGTTACAATAGGGCTTGATGCGGCAGCAACCGAGTTTTATGAAGATGAATTATACGCAATTGATGGAAAGAAACTGGCTGCTCCGGAACTGCTTGACTACTATGTAGAGCTTGTAAACTCTTATCCCATCCTTTCTATCGAAGACCCCTTCCAGGAAGAAGCCTTTGATGATTTTGAAGCCCTTACCAATGAACTCTGGGACACGATCATTGTAGGTGACGACCTCTTTGTCACAAACATAGAAAGGCTCTCAAAAGGCGTGGATATGGGAGCAGCAAATGCCCTTCTCCTCAAAGTCAACCAGATCGGCTCAATCTCCGAAGCCTTTGATGCCGCAAGCATGGCTTCCAGAAACGGCTACACCGTAATCGTAAGCCACCGCTCTGCCGAAACCGAAGACACCACCATCTCAGATCTCGCAGTTGCCATCGGTGCAGAAATGATCAAGACCGGAGCTCCGGCCCGTGGCGAGAGGACTGCAAAATACAACCAGCTCCTCAGGATTGAAGAAGATCTCGGTGAAGTTGCACATTACGTGCAGCTCTAACCCTTTTTTAATTAACTTTTTAACTTTATTATTTATTTTTTATCTGTTCTATTCACTTTTTTAACTTTTGCCCCCTTAGTCCTAAATCTTTTAGCTCTATTAATCTTTTAGCTCTATTTTTCATTGATTCCTGATTTTTTTAGTATTTTTATGGTTTCTGAATTCTGGCAGTTCATGAGAAACCGGTTATGAGAAACCGATAAATACTGCTACGGTACTGCCTGAATATCATTATCCTCCGTTCAGGTCCCGCGTCGAAAAGAGGCTGGAGTCCCCCTTTTTGATGAAATGGAAAAGCGAAAATGCCCCTGCTTGTTCGAAAAGTACTTCTCTTTACCCCAGAAACCGGTTTTAAATCCATGCATTATAGGATGCCTCCGCCAGCTTGCATTTCTACCTATTAGTTAATTACAGGTATTCTCAGTAGTTTTCATTGTATTCTCCGTCTCTTTTTTCCCGGTATCAGAAACAGATTTATAATCAGCCCTCTAAAAGTGAATACAGAAGTCTAAAGATCTGAAAATCCTAACAATTTAGAATCCCTTGAAGTTCAAATATCTCAAAGCTTTGAAATGTTGAGCAAATTGAACTTTCCTGATACTTTGAAGGTTTGAGGCTGCCTGAAAATTCAGATAATCTGGTCGGGTCCAGGAGTTTATCCAGATGTATGAACTGAGAATCGCTTTGAGGCAGGTATTATCCAGAAGAAGACAGACCCTTTTTGCCATACTTGCTGTTGCTCTGGCAGTCGCCGTGATCACGGTAATGATGGCAATGCTGTCTGGTTTTCAGGATGAACTTGTAACCTCAAGTATTGAAAACAATCCACATATTGTTATCAATCCTCAAGATGAAGAGGAAGAGTTCATCCACCTTTACAGGCATACATCTGCCCAAATTGCTGAAAAGGAAGGAGTTATAGCCGTATCCCCTAAATACCTGGGCCAGGCGGCTCTTGAATACAGGGACAACGCCGAAGGGGTTTCTCTTCAGGGAGTTGACCCTGTGGCTGAAGAGAATGTTATGAGGGTAAGTGAGGATGTTGTAGAAGGGGACCTCATGACCCTTGTCCACACAAGGTACGGGATTCTGCTCGGGGATAAGCTTGCGGAAAATCTTGAAGTCCATGTGGGAGACAGGGTTGACGCCGTTTTTCCGGGCTCGCAAACAACTTCTTTTAAGGTTATAGGTCTGATTCATACCGGCACTGCTGCGGACGAGGTAACAGCCTACACAAGGCTGGATTCAGCGCAGGACTTTTTTAACGAACCCGGAGTTGTGAGTACCATTGGAGTCCGGGTTGCAGATCCATACCAGGCCGAGGTTATTGCAGCTTCGATTGAGGGAGAAACCGGGCTTGATGCCGTAAGCTGGAGCGAAGCAAATGCCGAAATCCTCAGCCTCCTTGATACTCAGATGGTCTTTGTAAATATCTTCTATCTCCTGATCTACGGGATTGCCGGTTTCGGGATTGCAAATACCCTGATAACCATCGTTGCCCAGAGGACCAGGGAAATCGGTATTCTGAAAGCGATGGGGGCTTCTCAAAAAAGCATAATGGTTGTCTTTCTTTTCCAGTCCCTGGTCCTTGGAGCCATAGGTCTGGTGCTCGGCACTGTTCTGGGTTACATTGTGACTGTTGCCCTGCAGAACTATGAAATCGAAGTCCCTCAGGAAATGTATTTCGGGCTTCAGACCCTTCCTCTTGAGGTAAAGCCCCTTAATTTTGTATATGCCTCATTTTTTGCTTTCATAATAAATATAATCTCAGGCATCTACCCTGCAAGGAAAGCTGCAAAACTTGACCCTGTAACAGCTATTGAAAGCGCCTGAAAAGAGCGGAATATTATTTCTAACAGTCCTTAATTTTAACAGTTCTTAATGTTAACAGGTCTTAATTTTAACAGTTTATGAAATTCCCTATTAGCAGTTCTGTTTATTCTGTTTTCAAATAACTCCGATCATTTTTAGCCCTACGTAGATCATCAGAAGTACAAAAAGATGTTTTAAATACTCCGGGTTTACCAGATGGGCAACTTCTGCTCCTTTTCTTGCTGCAAGAAATCCCGGAACTACAAGTAAAAACCAGTTAAGGAGATTGATATATCCAAGAGAATAAGGGGGAAGCCCTGTTTGCCCCCAGCCGTTGATGATGTATCCGACCGATCCTCCAAAAGAGGTAAAGATCATTATTGCAGCCGAGGTTCCAATGGCTTTCCTCATATCAAAATGCAGAAAAACCAGCATGATTGGAATTCCAATTACCCCTCCACCGATTCCAAGAAGTCCTGAAAAAAAGCCTATAAAGATACCGGCAAAAATATAAGATACCGGATTGGAGCTAATTTCAGTCTTTTCCTTTACAGCCGGCGTGGTATAAGTTTTCAGAGCTCCCAGTATGATCACAACCCCGAAAATTGTACTCAGTGTAGAGGCAGGCAGGTAAGAAGCTACCGCTGCTCCCCCGAAACTGGCAATTAATCCGGAGGCTCCCATAATCGTAGCCTGTTTCCAGAGCACTGCTTGCTTTCTATGATATTTTAGGGTAACAATTATGGAGTTTATCAAGATCACGAAGAGGCTTGTCCCGAGAGCTGCCCTTATAGCCAGGTCTGGCTGCATTCCTGTTTCCTGCAAAAGCCAGTACTGGACAGGAGACATAATAAAGCCTCCTCCCACACCCAGAAGACCTGAGATAATGCCCGTAAAAGCACCTGTGAGAACGAGGATACCAAGATAAAGGGGGTCTGTAGGAGTCATTTTCAGATTAGTATATTATATTTATTTCCTGATTTTTCCTGATTTAAACGTATATTTCTGGCTGATCTCTACATGAAACTGCGAGTTTATTTAAGTTAACAGTATCGTGCTGAAAATTAACAGTATCGTACTGAAAATATGCAGGGCTGCCACTGATGGTAAAGTGGAAAAATCCGGAACTTGCAGAAAGATTGTACTTGAAGGGATAAATCATGGGTTAAGAGGGTAACTATTTTTCTTAAATAATTTCCCCTCGGAATAATTCTTACTTTCTTTAAATCAGCCTGAATTTCTCAGGTTTCCCTGCTGAATATTCAAGGAATAAATCGAGTAACTGTAAAATTAAAAAGTGAGCATGCTGCGCAACAAATATTTAAAATGAGTTATTATTTATTAGCCAGAAGCAAGTTATTAGCCAGAAGCAGGTTTACGAACTATTTATCTATATAATGTATTTACCAGACCGGATTTATGTTTTATTTACCACAACCGGGTTAAAGAGGCGCTTTTATGATTGAAATGAAGTTACATGGGACATACAACATTTATTTTGCGATTCTTGGAATGCGGAACCCTATGAATTCCTGGCACCTGATGGACAGCAGTGAGCCTGATCAGGCAGGGAACTGCAGACTCGGGGAAAAGGACCTTAACCTGGCCAAGCGCCTGACCCTTGCAGGAAACGAACACGGAAAGTTTCTCAGGTTCATTACGGTCTGCTTTGACCTCACAGCCCCCCTCTACTGGTGGAAAGAGTTTGATACTTACAAATTTACGGAAAAGAATTCAACCTCTACAATGCATAAGCTGACCAGCAGGGACCTGGCTCCCCACGACTTTTCCTTTGATACGATGACGGACTACAGGAACTCCCAGATCCGGCATCTCAATGACCTTATCAAAGCTTACAAGTCCCGCGAAGGGGATAGTGAAGAGGACAATGCATACCGGAAAGCAATCTTCAGGGAACTTATTCAGGACCTTCCGAGTGCTTACATGCAGAAACGGACAGTCATAACCAACTACGCTGAACTCCGGAACATCTACTTCCAGCGCCGCCACCACAAGCTTGATGAGTGGCGGGAGTTCTGCGAC
>NZ_JJQY01000020.1:0-16444 GCF_000979295.1 Methanosarcina sp. 1.H.T.1A.1
GTTATTGAAAACCGTGAACATGAGAATCTCTTTTCATTTTCCTCCAACATGGGGGATGCACTCGTTTTTTCAGAATTGATCAACAACTCACGGACACGGCCCAAAATTCTAAAGTCTCGAAATCCTAAAGTCTCGAAATCCTAAATTTTGTCCCTTACAGCCATAATCATCATAATGGCCATAATAGCCATAATAGCCATCTTGGATCGCTTTTATCTTCTGTGTTTTTATCTTCTGACATCAGTCTGGTCTTTTAGAGTAAAAAAATAGAGGATAAAATGGAAGGAAAGATAAAAATTAAAAGCAACAAAAAAAAACCGTTGGTAGGAATACAAACAAGACAAAATTAAAATAGAATAAAATGCCCTGAAAATTACTCCACTCTTTTTCATGCCCTTCCTTTTTTATGGGGGAAGAGACACCGCCAGCAAGCTGGCGGGGGTATTTTATAACGTATGAATTGAGAAGCAGTTCCGGGATCAAGGGAAATTTTTCTCATATCTTTTACTCAGGTCAGGTTTCGAGAGGTCCAATATCTTCTTTGTGAACAGTATTTCCATGGAGATTTATATGGTTTACGCGGTCGAATTCTTTGAGGATTTCTTCTGCAGGACCTTCCTTATCCAGAATACTGAGAAGGTAGATTGTTATGCATGAGAGGAAGAAGCCAGGGACAATTTCATATATGTCAAAAATTCCACCTGAGAGCTGCTTCCAGACGATAACGACGAGACCGCCGACAATCATTCCTCCGAGCGCTCCATTTCTGGTTGTTTTTCTCCAGAAAAGAGAGAAGAGGATAACAGGCCCAAAGGCAGCTCCAAATCCTGCCCAGGCATATGAGACCAGACCCATAACCGAGTTATTCGGATCTCTTGCTATTAGATAAGCAATTGCTGAAATTCCAATAACTGCAAGCCTGCCCATCCAGACGAGCTCTTTTTCTCCTGCATCCCTTTTTACTATTATCCTGTAGATATCTTCGGTAAAGGCAGAAGCAGCCACAAGAAGCTGGGAATCAGCAGTACTCATAATAGCTGCAAGGATAGCCGCAAGGAGAATTCCTGCAATAATAGGAGTAAACGTACTGTTTACCATCACCATAAAGATAGTTTCGCTTCCCGCTTCTCCAAGAAACTCAGGATAGAGGTAAGCTCTTCCGATTATCCCGCCTGCTACAGCAAAGAACAGAGAGATAATAACCCAGACCATTGCAATAATTCTTGCCTGCTTTATTTTGTCAGGAGATTCTATGGCCATAAAACGGACCAGGATATGCGGCATACCAAAGTATCCCAGGCCCCAAGCCAGGTTTGAGATAAGGGGAATTGAACCTCCAGAAAGAGCAGTCCAGGGGTTAAGCAGCTGCGGATCTATACTCTTAATCAGGCTTACAGTCGACTCATAACCTCCCATTCCCTTTAAGGCTGCAAGGGGCACGAAAACAATGGCGCAGACCATTAGCATGCCCTGGAAAAAGTCAGTCCAGCAGACAGCCATGAAACCTCCAAGAAATGTATAGCTAATAATTACCAGTGCGCCGATAAGAAGAGATTGTTGATATGGAATTTCAAATACAGTATTGAAAAGCTTTCCACCTGCTACAAGTCCTGAGGAAGTGTAAAGCAGGAAAAAGACCAGAATCAGAATAGATGAAATAATTCTCAAAGCATGGCTTTTGTCTCTGAACCTGTTTTCAAAGTATACAGGAATGGTAATGGAATCTCCTGCAATCTGGGTATATTGGCGCAATTTTTTTGCAACGAATTTCCAGTTCAGGTAAGTTCCAGCAGCTAGACCCACTCCTACCCAAATAGATTCCATTCCTGATAGGTAAGCATATCCCGGCAATCCCATTAGCAACCAGCCGCTCATATCCGACGCCTGCGAACTCAGCGCAGTAACCCAGCTGTTTAGCTTTCTTCCTCCTAAAATATAATCCGCAAGATTCTCCGTTTTCCGATAATAGAGAACTCCGATGGCGATCATAAAAAGCAGATATACTGCGAAAACAAGTACAATACTAAAATTATCTGATACCATTATTTAACTCCAGTTTTTTAGTAAACTCCAGTTTTTTAGTAAACTCCAGTTTTTTAGTGAACTCCAATTTTTTAGTAAATTTCTTGTAAGCTTCTTATATCTAACAAATATCCTGTGTTTTCACAGGTTCCATTATCTTACAGATCTCTGTCCTAATAGCTGTAGATAAGTCATTTTTTACAGTTAACGTTACTTTCGCTCAGATTATTTTCGCTCAGATTATTTTCGCTCAGATTACTTCCACTAAGATTACTTCCACTAAGTTACTTTCATCTGTAAATTTGCTAGTTACAGTGATTCTGTCGGTAGCTATTTTCAGAGAAGTATATTATTTATAACACAATTTTATTTTATGCTATTTATTCTAGGGGCAATAATTCATAGCAGTTTTATAATACTGTTTTGTTATCCAGACATTATAAACGGTTCGTTTTATTTCGGCGCGTTGGAAAAAATTATAGAAAGTATTTCCATTTTCGATTTATTTTCAAAAATTCTTTTTTAGCTTGAGTCGATAAGTGAAATTGCAGTAAGAAATTATTAAATCAACAATTCTAAAAACCAATCAACAATTCTAAAAACCAATCAACAATTCTAAAAACCAATCAACAATTCTAAAAACCAATCAACAATTCTACTAATAAATCTTTAAAAAACAATCGGACTTTGAAAAACATGCTATTTGAATAATATTTATAAGTTGCTACATACACATAGCCAATTTTTTATGTATTTACACTCCATAAATATAGTTACTTTTGATGTATGTCCCTTATTTTCAGTTAGACTGTATTTATTTCTTAAGCAACAGTTTTGTTATCGACGATCTTATTTACATCAAAACTGTTTTTATTTTTAACACATCCACTTTCGTTTTAGTATGGCTGTTTGTTTCCCTAACATTATTATTTTGTGCTAAATATTTTTTATCATTCATTGGAAGTAAAGGGGTTCAAAATTTTCCTCTATTCTTCCATGCGAAAAAGGGGGTTTAAATTTGACCTTCGGGGGGTCTGGAATTGTAAATCTCTCATTTTTTTAAAACTGAGTTTGGTGATGTCGTTTTCTTCAGGGTGTCTTTAAGGGAAATATTAGTTCCATTGGAAATGCAGGGTGCTTTACCATAACTATTAATACCGTGTACTTCCATTGCATCTACTGCAAATATACCTTGAAATCAAATGTTTATATATAAATTTCATCTAAAATTTTGGGTAAAGAGTATTCCAATTACAGGTTCTATCAGGGCTTAAGAGATGATTTAAAGTGCGTAACTCACTCTCCAGTTTATCCCCCGCATGTTGAAAATAAAAAATTCAGGCATTAACTTTAAGAAACATGCATTTATCTATCCATCTCCCCTTTGTGAATCTCTCATCCATAAGGTTTGACTTATCAAAATTATACAAAACAACAAACCAGGTTTCAAGAATTACTGAGAATCAAGAGGGACAGACACTTTGAAAATTAACAATTACGCCTTTACATATATCTTTTCCATGTCTGGGTGATATTATGTCTGAATATATTTAGTCTAATATATTCTGTCTGGATAGTGTTCTGAGTTTTCAATATACTAACTTCGAAATAATGAAAATGGTTCAAAAACTCTTTCAAAGTCTGGATTTAAATGTTTGCAGTTTTCTCTCTCATCTGTATCCATGAAAAATTAGTGATATGATTCCTTAAGCAGGACTTTCAATTATTTAAACTTGACACAATAATTGGGGCTGAAAAACAGGACTTAAAACTAAAAAAATTATAGCTCAACGACTTAAAACTAAAAAAATTATAGTTCAAAAATTAAGACTGAAAATGGAACTCAAAAATCAAGATTAAAATATGGAACTGTAATAATAAAACTGAAAATTTAAAATTAAAAAAGGAAAAAGGCGTGTATGAACTCATAAAGCGTGCAGAAACTCCTTACCTTCTTTAATTAATTCTTAACTTTGCATACTCTATCTGTGCATTAAACCGTACATATAAACCGTACATATTAATTGTCCATATAATCCATCTTAATCCGTTGCATCTGTATATTATAATTTTTATACGAGAGGGTCATTCATGATAAAAGCTCAATCATTAGACGGCTTATTCGAAAAATTACTTGACGGAAAGTCAATTTTTAAAAACAAAGAGGTTCTTCGTCCTTCTTATACACCGGACCTGTTATTACACAGGAACGAACAGATAAACAGTCTTGCAACTATCCTGGTTTCTGCACTCAGGGGAGAGACCCCTTCCAATGTCCTGATTTACGGGAAAACAGGGACAGGAAAGACTGCAGTGACAAGATATGTAGGAAAGGAACTTGAAAGGGTAAGTGAAGACAAGTCCGTTTTCTGCTCTGTTGTTTATATTAACTGTGAGGTAATCGATACTCAGTACAGGCTTCTTGCAAACCTTGCCAGGCATTTCGAAGAAGAGGTCCCTATGACCGGGTGGCCCACGGACCAGGTCTTCATGAAATTTAAGGAAGCAATCGATGCAAGAGATCAGGTTATTATCATCATTCTGGACGAAATTGACAAGCTGATTAAGAAAGGTGATGATGTCCTCTACAACCTTTCAAGAATCAATACCGACCTCAAAAAAGCCAAGGTCAGCATGATTGGGGTTTCCAACGACCTCAAATTTACAGAGTTTCTGGACCCCAGAGTCAAAAGTTCCCTGGGCGAAGAGGAACTGATCTTTCCGCCTTATGATGCCGAGCAGATCAGCGATATCCTGAAGCAAAGGGCAAAAATGGCTTACAACGACGGAGTGCTGGGCGAAATGGTAATCCCGCTCTGTGCAGCCTTTGCAGCCCAGGAACACGGTGATGCCCGCCGGGCACTTGACCTTCTGCGTGTTTCAGGAGAAATTGCAGAGAGAGAAAACCAGCCGCAAGTTCTCGAAGAACATGTAAGGCGTGCGCAGGAGAAGATCGAAATCGACCGTGTAGTAGAAGTCGTGCGGACTCTCCCCACCCAGTCCAAGCTTGTTCTCTACAGCATCATCCTGCTCAGGAACCGGGGAAGAGAAGGCAAGAACATCACAACCGGTGAGATGTATAATGTCTACCGCCAGCTCTGTCATCATATTGACGTGGATATCCTTACCCAGCGCAGGGTCACCGACCTGATGTCAGAACTTGACATGCTGGGCATAGTGAATGCCGTGGTAGTAAGCAAGGGCCGTTACGGAAGGACAAAAGAAATTTCGTTGAGCGTTCCTGTGGAAAACACTCGCAAAGTACTTCTTGAAGATTACAGGCTCAAACCTCTTGTAGATTTCAAAGCTTCCGTCTTCAACAAGATGTTCTCATAAAGTCCGGATTATCTTCCTTATCCGGCCTTTCTTTTTTATCCTGCCATTTTAACCCGTTCTTAAAATGTACTCACAAAGACTCTTCCTTTTGATTTCCCTGGTTTATTATGGAAAAACTTTTTCCCATTATTTTCTTTCCAGAAGCTTTTCCTCCAATCTTTCAGAAAATAGCCTCAGCTTTTCAGGAAATAATATATATGATCCTGTGGTTTGACTAGGATCGTATCATAATTAATATGTCATATAGATCTATATTATTCAAGTTCCCATATTATTCAAGTTCCATATTATTCAAGTTCCATATTATTCAAGTTCCATACTATTCGAGTTTCTACCAGAGTTAATGATCCTAATTTGCTAACTCGAGTTTCTATTGAGATTCTAATTGAGATTTCTATTGAGGCTTCTACTCAAATTTATAGTTCAATCTTATAACTCAAATCTAAGGATTCAGGTTTAAAAGGTAATTTTTGATGAAGATAATAGCGTTTGTAGGCATGCCAGCTTCGGGAAAATCCGAAGCTTCCAGGATTGCTGCTGAGATGGGCATTCCTGTTATTATTATGGGTGATGTGATCCGGAAGGAAGTACTGAAGCGTGGGCTTGAACCCAACGATTCCAATACCGGAATGGTTGCAACGGACCTTCGCAAGTGTGAGGGCATGGATGCTGTTTCCAGGCGCTGCGTTTCTCAGATCAGGGAAGTAGGCTCGGAACTTGTAGTTGTTGACGGTGTGCGCGGGATTGCCGAAGTGGAGTTCTTCAGGCAGGAATTCGGAAAAGGTTTTGTCCTTATTTCCATTTACGCTCCCATTGAGATTCGATTTTCCAGGGTCCAGAAGAGAGGCAGAAGCGATGATATGAACAGTATCGAAGGCCTTCGCCACAGAGACGAACGAGAACTCAGCTGGGGCATGGGGGAAGCTATAGAAGCCTCTAATGTGGAAATCGAAAACAATTCCACTCTTGAAGCCTTCAGAAAAGATGTTGTTGAGGTTTTGGGGAATTATTCAGGATCACGCCCGGAAAAATAACATTTCAAGAACAAATCTGACAGGATAATGTTCAAGAATAAACCCGGAAAAATAACGTTTTAAGAACAGATTCGATAGACTAACTTCTCTGAAGATAGTAAGTCATTTCTGTTGAACAGTGTCGAAAATGCAATTCAACTGAATACTTTCCGGAACAATTATATTGAGATTATAGAACAGTGTCGAAAATGCAATTCAACTGAATACTTTCCGGAACAATCATATTGAGATTATAGTGGAGTAAATTTATGATCAGTGTAAAGATTTCAGCACCTGTATATCCTACGGAAGACCTTGAAAAGGTCATTAAAGCCATTTCAGTTCTTTTTACGGGAATAGAACTTCAAAAAGAAACTATTGACTCAACGGAATCCGAAAAAGAAGTTTCTCCTTCTTTTCTTCTTACCGGAGAGGGGGGACTTGATCTCCTGTTTAATCTGCACGGACTTATTCGCAGGGAAAAAATTATAGACAGTCTCCGTAACAAGGCTTTCAATAAAGGATTATCTCGGGAAGGGCTTTTAGTTCGTTTTTTGCTCAACAAGCAAGCCGCTTTTGTTGGAGTTCCAAGTGTTCCTGCTGAAGAAGGGTCTCTGGGAGCCATTAAAGTCGTTATCAGGGCAGACTCTCCTGAGGAGATGGAAAGGCTCTTTGAGTGGCTCTTACCTCTCACCGAAGAAGGGGTGCCGGTTGTCGAAGTGGGAATGGACTATGTGGAAAGGGGCTGAAATCTCAAAGTTTAGTTAATTACGAAGTTTAGTTAATTACGAAGTTTAGTTAATTATATTTCAATTCCCGCCCCAAGTTTATGTTAATCAGGGATGTATTAAAAGGGATTATTTAAAAAGGGCTGAATTGAAAAGGACGAATTAGAAGAGACGAAGTAAAAAGGATGAATTGTCACCATGCAGCTGGATAGAATCAGTTTTTCATCGCGTGCGGTCGTTGAAGATCCTTTTAAATGGGCATACACGCTCGAAGACCATGGGTATACTGGCTGGGAGATCGTACAGGAAGGATCCCAGTGCCTGAACAGCAAGACCTTTCAGAACCTGAAGAATATTTATGATACCACCAGCCTGGAACTTACCCTGCATTTGCCTTTTTCTGATATGAACCTCGCAGGCCTTAATGACTCAATCCGTGCAGAAGTCCTCAGGCAGATGAAGAACTACCTTGCCCTTGCCTCGAACTATGTCAATCTGGCTGTGGTACATCCCGGATATCTCTCACCTTATGGGGTACAGGTTCCGCAGCAAGCCTATATGACAAACCTTGCCTCTATCCGGGAATTATGCGACTTTGCAGCAGATTTCGGGATCCTTGTGGCTGTTGAGAATATGCCCGATTTCCCAAAGATTTTTGGCAAATATCCTGATGAAATGCAGGAAATGTTCGATGCTGTCGGGAGCCACAACGTGGGGTTCACCTTCGATGTAGGGCATGCCAACACCGTGGGGCTTGTAGACGAATTTCTGGATCAACTGGGAGAGAGGATATCCCATGTTCACATCCATGACAATATGGGCAAAAAAGATGAACATCTCCCTCTCGGAGAGGGTACTGTAAACTGGAAACAGGTTATGGAGAAGCTCTCAAACTATAAGGGAATTTTTGTTACCGAAATGGCTTCAGTCGAAGAAGGGATCAAAAGCCTCGAGTTCTTAAGAAAGCTGTGAGTTCCCTGTGGCTTTTTTACTTGTCGCCTTTTCTTCTCAGCTCTTACCGCCATTTCTCTTTAATTTTTGCCTAATTTTCTCTTTAATTTTTGCCTAATTTTCTCTTTAATTTTTGCTTAATTTTCTCTTTAATTTTTGCCTCATTCCTTTTTCAGGTCTTCTCTTTCAGTTCTTTCTCTTTAAGGTAATGGGTCCAATCTCCATGCCCTATTATTTCAGCTTCGGGTTTTTCATCGTAGACATAGATAAAACCCCTAATTTTCTGATTTTCGATTTCAAGGTCCACATATTCTCTGTGGTACCCCCCGAAAAGCTCCATATAATCAATGGATTTTGCAACTTCAAGCTGTTTTCCGGAAAACCTGCGAACCTCTGCAACCACCGAGCAGCCTTCAGAGGGATATATTCCGGGATAAGGGCCCAGAGAGTAGAGTGCATATCCGCTGACTTTTGTAGTCCCAAGGAATTCCGACCTGTTCTGGAGATCAAAGCGCCGGCTGTTGTATAGCCCGTTTCGCAGACTGCCGTAAAGTGCCATTACGATCTCTTCGCCTTCCGCCCTTTCGTATGAGCGCTGCCAGCAGATGTTTCGGTGGAAGGTGTTCCCGTAAAGGGTTTTGTCCTTCCCTGAGGTTATGTATTCCCCTGAGCCGTTTTCCATGGCATATCCCTTTTACACTCGGTTTTAAACTCGGTCTTAAACTTGGTCTTAAACTTAGTCTCAAACTCGGTCTTAAACTTAGTCTCAAACTTATTTCGAAAAGCCGTAAGCTGCAAAGCGCTGGGTCAGGTCAAGGTTTGAAAGCAGGAAACGGTCTTCTTTGCTGTAGGCAACCTTTTTGTTTCCTGAAAGTTCCAGCACGCAGGTAGTGCCTGGCTTTGCTTCCTTTGCTTCCTTTCCGTCAACCAGGATTTTCTCAACGCGCACAGGTTCGGACTGAAGTCCCACAAAGAGGTGAAGCACACTTTCTGGCTCTATCTTTTTCGTGAATTTTGAGATCGCACATTCCAGAACGTAGTCAGTGGTTACGTTTTCTTTATCAGAAATTATGAAGCCTCTTTCTATATCTTTGGCCTGGACATTTTTCAGGCGCATGCCAACTCTTGTGCCTGTCGGGGCTTCAGTTATATCCACATCGTGGCTCTGGATTGATTTAATTTCTATTTCCCTGTCCAGTGGAAATATTTTGGTTTTATCTTTTTCCTTTGAGATTCCCTGCTTGACAACTCCAAGAACAACACATCCTTTGCCCATCACATTGAAAGCGTGGTCTATGAAGATTCTTGCAGGCAGGCTGTTAAGTTCTGCATGTTCGACTTCTATTTTCTCTGCCATCTCATTAATTATAGCTTTAAGGTCGTCCACGCCTTCAAAGGGATTCTTTGCGCTTTTGTTTGTGTTCAGGGAGATACATTCCCAGTTCTGGAGTGCGGTTCCTGCAGTGATTACCTTTAGTTTTGCCTTAAATTCGTCAACTGCATGCATGTTGGTGCTGTCCGACTTTGTCAGGGCAATAATTCCATGTTTAAAACCGAGCAGGTCCAGTGCAATGATACATTCTCCGGTATGGGCGTCCAGGCCCTGAGGAGGGATGCACAGGACTGCTATATCGGAAATATTCAGTACTGTGACAAGGGATTTCAAGGTTTTCGGATAGCTGTTGGCGTCCACGAAAACCATATTCTTGCCTTCCTTAGCGTTGTTGTACATCGTTATATCGGAAACTGTTCCTTTTTTCCCGAGGTTTGCGGCAAGGGAAGTCCTGCCACTTTTTTCTGTCCCTATAATTGCAACGTTTACCATTGTGAGTCCCCTTTTCTGAATCAATGCTATGTATGGAGTCTTTCCAGACCCTTCGAATTTGTGTTGAATGTAAGGATTAATTGAACCTTAATGTTTCTCAGGCAACAGATTTTTGAAATTCGCAACTCTCTTTAAAGCTGCACTGTTTAGACTATGGCTTTCGCTAACTTTGTATCTGTCACTGGTATTAATATACTGTAGTATTTTACTACTAAAAGTAACATATACAGTAATGAGGGGTTTTAATGAAAGTATGTGAACTGGTGAATGATCCTTTAATCATAGACTGGATTGACACACTTAATCCTGCTATTAATACTAAAAAGCTTTACCTTCAGGCAATGCAAAATTTTACAGATTGGACTGGAAAAACACCAGAAGAGCTGTTAACAGAAGCTGAAGATGAAATAAAATCAGGTAAATTGATGAGACAAAGGAAAATCAAGTCTTATCTTATCGGATTCCGAAAGTACTTGCAAGATCAGAAACTATCAGATCTTTCAGTAAGGTCTAAGATGACCGGGGTTAGGAGCTTTTACAAAACTTTTGATATTGAAATTCCCACTATGCAGAGAATCGGGAAAGCAAAGCCACTTCCTGAAAACAAGGCGATACCCACAAAAGAAGACCTGCAACAAATCTTAAAAGTATGTGATCCTTTAGAGAAAGCTGTCTTACTTGTAGGAGTATCAAGCGGGCTGGCTTCCAATGAAATCCGAGACCTGAAAATCAGTGACTTCAAACAAGGATATGACCCTAAAACGGAAATCACCACCCTGGACCTGAGAAGGAAAAAAGTAAACCGTGATTTCGTGACCTTCATCAGCCCGGAAGCCAGCCACGCAGTCTGGGATTATCTGGCTTACCGGGAAAGAAAACCAAAGTATTCAAATCCTAAAAGGCTTAAGCAGCTATCGAAACAGGAAATTACCAGTGATAATGGATATCTTTTTGTGATTCGGAATGTACCAGAGGAATTTTTAGATAAACACGATGAAGAGATCAGAAAATTACAGGAAAGTACAATCACAAAGATTTACCGCATAATTTCCGAGAAAGCACAAAAGAATACTCCTACAGGGCAATGGAACCTTATTCGCTCACATAATGTTAGGAAATATTACAACTCAGCCTTATTAAATGCGGGAGCTGATAGCTTTTTTGTCGAATACACAATGGGTCACACCCTAGATGCCACACGATGCGCTTATTTCCGGGCATCACCTGACAAATTAAAAGAGATTTATCAAAAATACATTCCTTATCTTACGCTTCAAAAAGAGCTCGACGTTTCTGAGAGTCTGGAATATCAGCAGATCAAAAAGGAAAACGCGATATTGCAGGCAGAAACAGCCCGTCATATAGTTGAACGGTCAGAGCTGCAGGAATTGAGAGCTGAAATAGAAAAATTATCTCAGATAAAATCTGAGGTGATGGGCAATATTGATGAAAAATGGATGAAAAATATGATTGAGAGGGTTAAGGAAGAAATAGGAAAAGCTTGATTTCCTTTTTTCCTACTTCCCTCTTTTTTACTTTCCTTTTTCCTACTTTTTTTTTCAAAGGATCTTCTTCTTTCAGAGACCTTCTTTTCTCTTCTTTGTGCCGCGACTACTTAGCGTGTCCACTGATTATGATTATTATAGAGACGTCGGCTGATTGTGTAAAGGGTTGTTGTTTGTGGTTCTCAATTTGAACGCACGTTCAAGGTACGTTCAAGGCAAAAAAAGGGAATTATTTTTGTAACGTTTTAAAAAAACCTCTATATACAATAAAAAAAATGAATCTTCTTGGCTAAAAATTGCACATTTGTGTGGGTTAATGTACATTTTTGATTGGGAAAACTCAGTTAAACATATATAGAAATTTCATGAGAGTAGAATATACCAAATGAATTAATATAACAAATTCAGACAAAATTTGGAGGACCATGATAATGGAACAAATCAGAGAACCATTTATAGTCGGCCACCGTGCAAAGGTGGCTGCATATATCGATTTAGATACGTACAAAAAACTCGAACAGAAACGCGGAATGATCGGAAGAAGCGCATTTATAGGAGCTATAATTGAAAATGCGTTGAACGAAAATGAGAAATGTGAGGCGTGAAAACAGCTCCTGAGATGCTCCAACATCTCCGGAAACCATAAACACAGACAATAAAACAATGCGTCAATAATAATTCATTGTTTTTCGATTTCTCACTAAAAACTAACTTAAAAAATTATATATGTTTAAAGGCGTTTATTTAACTTTGTGAGGTAAAAGCAGATGTTTGAAAAAATGGTTTTGGGATAAGCTCATTCATCAGTTAGTAAACAGATATATCATTACGCTATGATCGATATAACTCAACCTATTCTTAGGAGCTGATTTACAGTAACTTCATTTCAGTCTATTTCTTTATCTCAGAATGTGTGAACAGAACTTTCACATCCGGATGTATTCCATGCTTCAAATATTGAGACAAATTTTCACCATCCTTGTCTTCATCATTTGGATCGAAAGGTAATGGTAAATGAAGTGCCTCATACACAGCAAATCGATGCAGATCAAAGGAAGCTCGCAGAAGATCTCCAAAATTTGATGCAGCAGGAATCAAGCCCAAGTAATAAACTGAGACTGTCCCGAAAAAGGCTACAAACAATGGCCATAGAACAATTTTATCCCATACTGCCCAGGCCACAATAGTCCATAAAGAAAAAGAAGAAACCCAGAAAAACCATGTTATCCGCTCACTAATGTCTTTATTTGCTTTACTGAGTTCATCTCTTACTCTATCTGGAAGAAGAAGCCACAGATCAGGCCATACACGCATGGTTTCCAGACCATAACAATCAGAAGGATATTCCTCGGCTGCCCTAATTATATTCCCGAATTTCGTAGGCAAAACCATATCATTTGGATACTGATTAAGTTCTGTTTCGAGCTTGGCAAATTCTATTCTTTCAGAATCAGATGGACCCTTGGCCACACTTTTGGGGTCTTTTAAGTTCTCGTACTTACGGCCAATATCATCGTATCTTAAGATTTTTGGCTTCATTTTTGATCTGAGATGATTTACCAGATAATCACCAAGCTTATTCAATGGAAATATTGGCCAGTAACCCTCAGCAAAACGGATCAAAGGAGATTGTATCCACTCAACCAATTTTGTAGAGACAATCAAAAAAAGGACAAAAAAAAGAAAGAGAAAAACAGCCTGCGAACTATTTAAACCCTCTAGATTCTTAAACCAATCAATAAACGTTTCCAGATTCCATCCATCTGAAGTACACCATACAAGCAGACCACCCCCCCAAAAAAACAGAGCTGGTGGAATTACGTTAAGATCCCACAGTTTCGACTGTTCCCCAACCATTGCTTTCCAGAGTATGGTATACATCAAAACACCTTATTGTTTGACCAGAACGGCACGAACCATTTTTTCCCTGTCATTCGGGCATCTCTGTCCTTTTGCACGTAGCCCGCATTTATACCCACATACGGGGCAGATCATCTCCTCTCCCGGTGGTAAATCTGTACTTATCCCGGGTAAAGGACCATACGAATTTCTAAGGCCCCTTTCTTTTATATTCTCTAAATGTTCTTTTTGTTCTTTAGTGAGCTCCTTGTTTTCCTCAGGGGATTTTTCTGCTCTCTTATAAATCAAAACTTTTTCCTTATTTTTTAAAGAATTTAAATATCTTGAATCAAGAGAAAAAGCCTTTTCAAAAGATTCGATTGCTTCATCCCAGAGCCCAAGATTGCAAAGTGCAGAGCCTTTATTGTTCCAAGCATATGCATCTTCCGGACTTAAATTGAGAGCTTCATTAAAAGCATTAATAGCCCCTTCATAATTGTTCAGATAAAAAAGAGAAAAACCTTTTAGCTTCCATGCTTCAGGATCATCCTTCTCATTTTCAATAAACCTTTCGCAGGCTTCGAGACTTTCTACATACTCACCAAACATTATGTGTACAAGGGCTTTATTGTACCAGGCGTCTGCATTAGAGGGATCGATTTCAATGGCTTTCTGATAATAATTAAGGCTTTCATCATATTCCTTATTTTCAAACAGCTTATTGCCTTCTACAACCCAATTCATACTTATCCACTTCCTCATTAAAGTAATTGTTTAATATAGAAAAATTTTTTCAATTATCTCCAATCCCCCACAAGATTGAAAGCACCCCAGTAATAGATATCTGACCATAGTTTTCTCGTTTCATCCATAGCTTTACTCAATGCCTCTGCCTTGTTATCACCTTTCAGCCAGAAATCATAAAAATTCTCCATCAGAAATGCCGTTGATTCATCATCTACTTTCCAGAGACTGACCAGAAGGCTCCTTGCACCAGCCTGCAAGAAAGCCTGAGATAAACCCATCATCTCATCCCCACCCATATTCCCTGTTACTCCCGTTTCGCAGGCTGAAAGAACAAGCAGTTCAGGACGTGCACCAAGTCCCATGACCTCCCTTGCTGTGAGAACACCGTTAGCAAGCACAATACCAGAGTCCAGAGGGTCAGAAGGAGCAAAGTATCCATGGGTGGAGAAATGAGCTATCCTTACTTCCGGAAGGAGGTCCATAGCTATTTCTTTCGTTGCACGTTTCCTGAGTACAGGTTTCGAATTCAGACGGTCCGCAATAATCTTTGCTTCCTCTTCAGAATGATCCAGATCTTCAATCGGGTTTCCAATTACAAGAGAACGATCTACACCTTTAGTTGAACGCTTTAAAATGCCTGATAAGCTCCCCAATGCAGGCACAACAACCCAGGAAACTTCCAAATTTGATTCTTTTGCCAGGGCAGCCCATGGAATGAAATGCCCAAAGCCATATGGAGAGATAATTACGCGCTTAACTCCATTCAAATAAGGACGGATTGATTCAAGGAGAGGACCTACTATTATTTTCAGGTCCTCCATAACTTCACTAAACGATTTACCTTCTTTTTTCTGTAGAATATTGTAAGTAAGTGAGGCTTCAATTATCTCTGGATATTCCCAGTCTTCTTTCAGCACAAAAAGTATCAGCTGCTCATCCAAAATAAAAAGAGAAAGAACTGCAGAATCGCTTCCTGCTTCTTTTGTAAGGATGCGAAGATCTTCCCATGAAGGCCTTGTTCCTCTTCGAAGATTTACAAAATTCGCGGCTTCCTCACCAAATGTCTCCATCTGGCTCCACAGGTTATTTAATCTCTGAATAAATTCATCTCTTTCCTTTATCCTCAACATTCTAGAAGAAGTCTCTTCTTCAGAAGCTCCCAATAGTCCTCTACTTGACAATTCCATATTGTCTATATCAACAAGCTTTTTTACAATTTGAGCTTCTTCTTCAGCCAGAGCCGGAGAGATTGAAGAAGGAGCAGGAATATCACCCTTTGCAATAAATTCATTGAGAAGCCTGGATTTAGCACCTTCAACTGAAACCATTGATTCTATTACCCATTTTGATATTTCAGCCGGTGAACATGCTTCTTTTAACTTGAGAGAAATCTTAACAATATTTACATCTATTTTCCCTAAAGTATCCCTAAGACCAAGTTTATATGCAACCATAATTTTTGAAAATGAATGATCCATACAATTTCTTGCTTCATTGTAAGCACCGAATGCTTCTTTTATGTCTTTGAGATCCCCTGTATGGGAATAAAGATTACTTAGACCGCTGCCGAGGTTGTTAAGATAACCTGGTAAAGAAGGTGCTTCAGGATCCGTTAAGGAAAATGCCATTTTATAGTTAGCTATGGCCTCTTCAAGGTTTTTCAGGTCCCCTGTATGGAAATAAAGATAACTTAGACCGTTGCCGAGGTTGTTTAGATACATTGGTAATTCAGGTGATTCGGGGAACGTTAGTGAAACTGCTTTTTTAAAATTCTCTATGGCTCCTTCGAGTTCTTGGTCACCTGTACATGAATAAAGATCACTTAGACCAGCGCCGAGGTTGTTAAGATAACCTGGTAATTCAGGTGATTCTTGAGGCGTTAGTGAAACTGCTTTTTTAAAATTCTCTATGGCCTCTTCAAGTTCTTTTAGGTCCCATGTACGTGAATAAAGATTACTTAGACCAGCGCCGAGGTTGTTTAGATACATTGGTAATTTAGGTGATTCGGGGAGAGTTAGTGAAACTGCCTGTTTATATTTCTCTATGGCTTCTTCGAGTTCTTTTAGGTCCCATGTACGGGAATATCTATCTCTTAGACCGGTGCCGAGGTTGTTTAATATGCTTGGCATTTCAGGTGATTCGGGGGGAGTTAGTGAAACCGCCTGTTTATATTTCTCAATGGCTTCTTCGATATCTTTGAGATCACCTGTATGAGAATATCTATTTCTTAGACCATTGCCGAGGTTGTTTAATCTTCCAGGTAATTCAGGTGATTCGGAGGGAGTTAGTGAAACCGCCTGTTTATATTTCTCTATGGCTTCTTCGAGGTCTTTGAAGTCACTTGTACGTGAATATCTATTTTTTAGACCGACGCCGAGGTTGTTTAATCTTCCAGGTAATTCAGGTGATTCGGGGGGAGTTAGTGAAACCGCCTGTTTATATTTCTCAATGGCTTCTTCGAGTTCTTTGAGATCACCT
>NZ_JJQY01000082.1:0-18177 GCF_000979295.1 Methanosarcina sp. 1.H.T.1A.1
AGTCCGTCTCGTGGGCTCGGAGATGTGTATAAGAGACAGACCCAGGGGATCAGTTCAAAAGGGGGGTTAAGGACAGTACCTTCTGCAGGCGCACTTTACCCGCTTGAAGTCCATATTGTCATAGGGAAGGGCAGCGGACTTGAAGCCGGGATCTACAGGTACATTGCAGAAGAACATTCCCTTATCCAGGAAATCTCTGGCGATATGAGGACAAAGCTCTCTGAAGCCGCCCTTTCCGAGAGTATGATCAAAAACGCTCCTGTTTCGCTTGTTATCTCTGCAGTCTACCCGCGCATAACAAGCAAATACGGAAAAAGAGGCCTCAGATACGCCCATATGGAAGCCGGGCATGCCGCCCAGAACGTATACCTGCTTGGAGTTGAACTGGGAATCGGGACCTGTGCAGTAGGAGCTTTTGACGATGAGGAGGTAAAAAAAGTCCTTAAAATGCCCGCAAATGAAGATCCGCTCTATATCCTGCCCCTGGGTTACATATAAACTCATATATATACATGAAATTGTACATAAATACATCAGATTGCATAGAAATGCTTTGAACTGAATATAAATGATCTGAACTGCATATATATGTTTGAAACTGCCTTCAAATGCTTTTCCGGCTACAGGCAAATCAGGATGGACCCGAAAAAAGAACTCAGCGAGAGCTCAAAGAGAGCTCAAAGAGAGCTCAAAGAGAGCTCAGATGTTCCTTTTCACCGCCAGGTCCATTTCAGCATTTTCCCTGACCAGCCTGCCTCCGGAAAGTGTGTAGATTAAGGGCCTTGAATTGGCCAGTCTGACTTTGCGGATGTCTTCATTGGAAATTCCTTCGATATGCTTAATCAGCGCCCTCAAGCTGTTCTGGTGGGCACAGACTATTACATTTTTTCCTTCCTGAAGAGCTGGGATGATCTCCTTTTCAAAATAGGGAACTGCACGCCTATAGATATCTTTGAGACTCTCTCCTTCAGGAGGCCCTTCGTCAAAGCTCCGGCACCAGTGAAGGATCTGTTCGTCCCCGTATTTCTCTTTCATTTTGTCCTTTTTCTTTCCCTGCAATATCCCGTAATAGCGCTCGTTTAAGGCTTCACTGGAATAGATCGGGATAAGGTTCTTTTCGGTTTCCGGAGGATATGAATACCGGTTTTCTTTTTTGTCTGTCCCGGCTTCATCGTGGACAAAGACCCCTATCTTCTTCTGCTTCGAAAGGATAAGAAAGAGGGTTTCTTGCGCCCGGACCAGCTTTGAAGTAAAAGCAAGATCCAATCCAATCTCCTCAAGTTCGGCAGCACAGAGCAGGGCTTCTTCTATTCCCCTGCCGGTCAGAGGGACGTCAACCCAGCCTCCAAACCTGCCGTCAACATTCCAGCCGGATTCCCCGTGTCGTACAAGTATCAGGTAACTCATCCAGATCTTCCAATCCCAAGACTTAATGCTTGTTTTTTGAGACAAAAAATTCTAAATTTTAAAGTTGAATGAGTATAATTGCTGAGTTGACTATAAAAGTATCCATCTCACTCCTTATCCGAGAGGTATTCTTCTGAAAACATTTTTACGGTGAGGTAAAAGTAAGCCAGGAGAAGGGGACCGATGATTATCCCTACAAGTCCGAAAAGGGAGACTCCTATAACAATCCCGAGCAAAGATTGGAAAGGATGAATTTCTCCTACTTTTTTCTGGATTACAGGCCTGAAGAGGCTGTTGTCTGCCATGGTTATGAAAATTCCTGTCACAAGGATGCCTATGCCTGCAGTATAGTCCTGCTGGAGAAGCTGAATGATTATTGCAGGAACCCAGATCAAAGGGGTCCCGACCACGGGCAAGAAAGACAGGATTGCTGCGATAGATCCCCAGAGAAAGGCTCCCTGGATTCCAAAAACAATAAAGGAAGCGGTCAGAATTCCACCCTCGATCAGGGCAATGGCACCGCTGGCTATCAGGGTTGTCCGGACAATGTTCCTGAACTCGTCCAGGAGAGTAACTGTATTCTTTTTATTGAAAGGGATTGCCACAAAGATTTTTTGCATAAAATCCGAATCTTCCCCTGTTAAAAGATAATAAAGCAGAAAATACATTATCAGGAAACCAATTATCTGCTGGCTTATGTTCTGAATCGAGCCCAGAATGAGTATACTCAGGTAATTGGCGGCTTCCGAAACCAGATCCACTATTTTTTCATCCAGTCCGGTCTGGAGGATATCGTAAGGGATATCAATTCTGGAAAAAAGATGGCTAAAAAGCTGACTTTCGGACTGAATAGAGATAATAATAGATTCCCGGTCAAGTAAAATCTGCTGGATTTCACTGATAACCAGACTCATGAGAAAATAAAGGGGAATCAGTATAAGGAAGATCGAAATAAATATTACCAGAACTGCCGCAATTTGCCTGTTAAGCCGGGCTCTTTTCAGGAAAAAGTGGTAGAGGGGCTTGAAGATTACAGAAAGAATAAAGCCTCCAAAAAAATAGTCTATGTACGGAAGAACTGCATAAATAATAACTGCACTCAGGATAATAATAAGAAGAAGAGCCAGTGCCGTTCTAACATACCTTTCCATCAGATATAATCTGATTTTGTATTATAAAATTATATAAGCATAAGAGTTCCTCCCTGTCCAGCCCGGGCCTGAACCTGAATTTGGAATTGCAAAAGCTGGGCCTGCAGTGAAACCTGCCACGAAGAGTTAGAGGCAGTGAGGGGAAGTGGGAGGCAGTTAGACAATCAGACAATTAGAGGTAATTAGAGGCAATTGGAGGCAATTAGAGGCAATTAGAGGCAGTTAGAGGCAGTTAGACAATTAAAGGGGAAACCCAATTAAGGAAAATCCGTAATCAGAGTCTGCCTTTCATCTCTTTCTCTAAATTTTGTGACCCCCACACCTACAAGCCTGAATTTCCGCCTGCCCATGAATTCCGACAAAAGCTGAATGGCTGTCCTTTTGATCACGAAGATATCAGAAGTCCAGATAGGGAGAGTCCTTGAGCGCGTATAAGTGGAAAAGTCCTCAAAGCGCACTATAAGGGTTACGGTTTTGAAAAGAAAATGGTGTTTCAGGAGAGCTCCGTGCACGCTCTCTATAAGAATATCCAGGGACCCGGAGATTTTCACAGGGTCATTCGTATCCTCTGCAAAGGTTCCGTGCCTGCTGATTGACTTTACGCCTTCCTTTTCAACGACCTCTTCAAAGTCGAGCCCGTTTGCAAGCTGCTTCATCCTGAGCCCCATTTTTCCAAACTTTTCCGAAAGCAACTGGACATCACAGTCTGCAAGCTCGTCTACCCTGCTTATTCCCATCTCTTTCAGGGTTTCCGTTGTCTTTTCTCCAATTCCCGGAATCTTAGAAACATGCAGAGGAAAGAGAAAATCCCGAACATCTTCAGGCCTGACAACTGTAAGCCCGCCGGGCTTTTGAAAACCCGAAGCAATTTTTGAAATAAGCTTGTTAGGCCCAACCCCTACAGAACAGGTGATCCCCTGCTGCCTCTGCACCTCGTCCTTTATCCTGAGAGCATAGAGGGCAGCCTCTTCAAAATTCCTGATCTCAGGCCCCGGTATAAGATAGGCTTCATCAACACTGACCTGCTGGAACTTTTCTGCAAACCCCCGCAAAAGCTCCATTACCCCTGCCGAGACCCCTGCATAGAGTTTCATGTTCACAGGCAAAAACACAGCACCCGGACATAGCCTGTAAGCCTGTGAAATCGGCATTGCCGAGTGAATTCCATACTTTCTTGCCTCGTACGAACAGGTGCTTACAACTCCCCTTCCTGACCCTCCTTCAGGATCGGAACCCACAACTACGGGCAGCCCTTTAAGTTCTGGCCTCTCCCTGACCTCTACAGACGCAAAGAAGCTGTCCATATCTACATGGAAGGTAATTCGCCTTTCGGAAGTTTTCGTTTCAGGATTGGGGGCAGGCATCACATAAGATATAATAAACATGTAAAAAAGGTTTGAGGAAGTCGGGTGAAAGTATTAATCCGACGGTTCCTCCTGTACATTGTCTGCCCCGTACATTGTTGCTTTAGATAAAAAACACACTCCTATAGCCGGCATGCAAATAGTCCAGTAAAAAGCCAGGGGCAACAACACCGCCTCAATGCTCGACCATTTTGAAATCTCTCTAAGTGCGAGAATAAGAAAAAACATAGAAAAAACACTGGTTGCAGATGAAACTGCAACATATACGTTTGTCGAACCACAGTGTCCATTTGAGGCTAAAAATAATAATGCAGAGCAGGGGGACAGGAACACCAGTATAATGATCCAGAGCGTCTCTATTGTGCTTACCGGATCACCGAGAAATGATTTACCATTCGAATAGACCAGAAAATTTGTTATAACGAATGCAGATAGAGAAATGCACAGAGGGATTGTCAGATACCAGCGAGCGAGTGTTTTTCTGGTTTCCAGTAAGAAAAGCAAGGAACCAAAAAGAGAGATAATGCTCAACAATTCGATGATGGTGATGAAGAGTAAATCGGATGCTATAAAATCCGGTGTTATAATAGACATGGAGTGGAATATGACGGACACAAAACCTGTAACCCACGTCATCATAAAGACAACTGATGTCAACGCCAGCGCAATATTTATCCTCATTAAATCATCACCGTAAAATGTGAAGTCAGGTGAGTATGAAACGGGCTGTCATAATTTAATAATGAGACACCGACGGCCGATTCTTGCTGGCTCCAATGTGACAGACCCTTCATACAGGGTGCTGAAACTCCATCTCCATGGTATAAAATGGACACCCTAACCTGAGATGCAAATATTAAATATATCTTACTATAATATATTTTTCTATAATAGAGCCTATTATGTTGAATAGCTTACCGGTTCTGAATTATTCTGAAGCCTTCTTGCTGCTGAACATGTTTTAAACTTCACATATACTTTATAGGGAATTAATAGAAACTAGAAATTTTTTCATTTTTGACTGAAGTTCCAATTCCCTAAAAACTTGTACTACAATAAACTTCAATATTCGAATCCTGCGGCCTGAACTGTGGCTTGAACTGCGGCTTGAAAAAACATTTCTATAAAGCCGAGAAATATATAATCTTAATATCTTCGATTTTTATTTAGCTTAAATCCGGGGGGATTTCATTAAAGCAGAGCAGAGCAGTTCAAAAATCGGAAAAGAAATAATCGGACAGCCGTTCCCTGAAATCACATCAAAATCACTTGCAGGTAGGGTTGTTACCCTTCCGGGGGCAGTGAAGGGAAAGGTGGCACTCATCTTTATTGCTTTTGTGCGAAGTTCACAGAGCATGATCGACTCCTGGGCTCGACCTTTTGAGCAGGAGTTCAGAAAAAACAGCATTTTTGCGGTCTACGAAGTCCCGATGATAAACAAAGGCTGGAAGGTCTTCTCCTGGATGATTGATTCCGGAATGAGAGGAGGGATACCTGTGGAAAAACATGATAAGGTGATCACCTTTTATGGGGACTATTCCAGCTACCAGGAAGCCCTTGGAATGGAAAATACAAACCTTGCCTACGTTTTTTTACTGGACCCTGAAGGTATTGTCCGCTGGAAAGGGCAGGGATACGCCAGCCCTGAAACCGAAAAAGAACTTATCAACACTGCAATGACTCTCAAATGAGAGTGAATTTCAAGTAAAAGGGAGGGGGAATGAAGGGAACAAAGATAATACTTGGATTTTTTGTTTTTGTTGTCCTTATTTTTGCAGCTTATGCCGTCCTGAGAACCGTGCCGATTGATAACTGCGGGGAAAACGGGACAGGACCGGCCTGCATCGAGCTCCAGCCCGGTTTTTCCATTGATTATTACGCCGAAAATATTGAAGGGGCAAGGTCCATGGCCCTCAGTCCAAACGGGACGCTTTTTGTAGGAAGCCTTAACACTGGAAAAGTCTATGCCATCCCTGACCGGAATGGGGACAATAAAACCGATGAGGTAATTGTGCTTGCCGAGGGCCTGGATATGCCAAATGGGGTGGCATTCATGAACGGTTCCCTGTATGTAGCCGAAGTTTCCAGGGTGAGCCGCTATGACGACATTGAAGCCAGGCTTGAAAACCCGCCCGAGCCAGTCGTGGTCAACGGAGATTTCCCATCCGACCGCTTACACGGCTGGAAATACATCAAATTCGGTCCCGATGGAAAACTGTACGTGCCTGTGGGGATGCCGTGTAATGTCTGCGAAGGGGAAGACGAGCGCTACGGAACGATCATGAGGATGGAGCCGGACGGGAGCCAGCTCGAAATCTTTGCAAGAGGCATCAGGAATACGGTCGGTTTTGCCTGGCACCCTGAAACCGAAGAATTATGGTTTACTGACAACGGCAGGGACTGGCTTGGGGATGATTCACCTCCGGACGAACTCAACAGGGCGCCTGAACCAGGGATGCATTTCGGCTTTCCCTATTGCCATGCAGGCGATATCCCTGATCCGGAATTTGGAGGACTCAGGAACTGCTCCGAGTTCACGCCGCCTGAGGTAAAACTGGGCCCTCATGTGGCCTCCCTTGGGATGACCTTTTACACAGGCACGATGTTCCCTGAAGAATACAGGAACCAGATCTTTATTGCCGAGCACGGCTCCTGGAACAGGAAAATTCCCATAGGGTACAGGGTTACCCTGGTCAGGCTGGAAAACGGAACCCCTGTAAGTTATGAGCCTTTTGCCGAAGGCTGGCTCCAGGGGCTTGCAGCCTGGGGAAGGCCTGTGGATGTCCTTGTAATGCCTGACGGAGCTTTGCTTGTGTCGGATGATATAAATAATGCCATCTACAGGATCAGTTACAGCTGATCCGAATACCTTGCAAACGCGTCAGAGGAGCTAGTTAATAATCCCTTCATAAAAAGTTCCAATGTTTGTAAAAATACTTATGATTATACATCATACACAATAAGCAGGGGGAATAAATTGTTATCTAAAATTCCTATAGATCTTAAGAATGTATCTGAAGACGAGATCGACAAAGAAATCCTCAGAGCCGGCATTATTGCCGAGCTTGATGCCGTAAACCTTTACGAGCAGATGGCTGCTCTTACCAAAAATGATAATATAATAGCAGTATTGCTGGATATAGCAAAGGAAGAAAAAACGCACGTTGGGGAGTTTCAGGCGCTTTTACTTCGGTTCGATACTCAGCAAAAGGAGGAACTTGAAGCCGGAGCCGAAGAAGTAGAAGAAGAGCTGTCCAAATAAACAGTCCGAGGAAAAGTTGTCCAGATAAAAAGTAGAATGAAGAGTTGTCCAGATAAAAAATAGGATAAATCCTCTGATTTTTAAGCTTCGAACTTTCTCTGGATGCTTTCAGGATTCCAGGGAAAGTCCTTACTTAACTATTTTAACTTTTATTTGGAAATTGTTTTGCTTTTATTACCGTATCAATTTCCTTTAATACGGATTTCTATTTTATGTGTTCTACGTTAAGTGTTTATTTCAATATTGATTCCCTGCAATAAACTCCTCAATCATACGGTATGCCTCATCATCCGGATACTGCTTTGGAGGGTGTTTCATGAAATATGCAGATGGCTGATAAAGAATTCCGCCTTTTCCCCTATCAAGTGCCAGTTTGCAGCATCTGATAGCGTCAATTACAACACCGGCAGAATTCGGAGAGTCTTCTACCGAAAGCCGGAGTTCGAGGTTCATGGGCACGTCCCCGAAGAGTTTTCCTTCCATACGCAGGAAGCAGACTTTGTTGTCTTTCTGCCAGGAAACATAGTCACTAGGACCCACGTGGATATTTCCGTTTTCAAGCCTCTCGGCAAGCACGGACTGAACGGCTTCGGTTTTCGAGATTTTTTTGGATACAAGCCGGTCCCGGTTTAGCATATTAAGGAAATCGGTATTTCCACCTGTGTTAAGCTGGTATGTCCTTTCCAGCTTTACTCCCCGTTTCCTGAAAAGATCGGCAAGAGTCCTGTGAACTATAGTCGCTCCGAGCTGGGACTTGATGTCATCGCCGATGATTGGAAGCTTCTTTTCTTCAAAGCGTTTTGCCCATTCAGGGTTGCTCGCAATAAAAACAGGCATGTTGTTGATAAAGGCACACCCGGCTTCAAGGGCGCATTCGGCATAAAAACGGGCAGCTTCTTCGGAACCTACAGGCATGTAATTTAAAAGAATCTCGGCTCCTGAATTCTGCAGGATGCTTACGATATCCTCTTTTGTCGCACCCTCGCCTTCCACAGGCAGGAACCTGCATTCCTCAGGATAATTGATAAGGTGTTCGGAACAGCCGTCCAGAACCCTTCCCAGGCTTACCTCAATGCCTGCTTTCGGCACATTCGGACAGAAAGCAGCTGTGCAGTTTGGAAGAGAAAATATTGCTTCTGATACGTCCTTTCCAACCTTCCTCCTGTCAATATCAAAAGCTGCTGCCACATCAATGTCATATGGGAAGTAGCCTCCAAGATCCTGATGCATCAGACCGATTGCATCTGCATCCTCTTTTTTTCTGTAATACTCAATCCCCTGCAGAAGAGAACTTGCACAGTTCCCAACCCCTGCAATGGCAATTTTTATTCTATCTTTACCTGCCATTGAAACCCCCCAAATAAGCTCAATAATAGTATCAGATATCTTAATTCCCAGGTTATCTTAATTCCCAGATTGTCTAAATTTCCCGGTTATCTTAATTCCCAGGTTATCTTAATTCCCAGATTGTCTGAATTTCCCGGTTATCTTAATTCCCAGGTTATCTTAATTCCTCAGTCCCCTATTTATCTGCAGTTCCCAAAGCCAATCGCCAGAGTGTACCCCATCCAGGACAAGGAATGAAAACTGTGATGCCTCTTATCTTATGAAGAAAATACTATAAAAAACGTTTTACAAAAAAAAGAATTAATGTGATACTGTATATCCAGCTTTTATATGCGGTTTTAGCTATTCCATGATGTTTAAGGCTCTTATACCTTTTAGAATCAATTTATGCTCTTAACAGGAGACTTTAACAAAATCCAGTAATAAGAAGCATTACAGGTTGCTATAGACTTACAGGTTTATCCAGAGCACCAAAAGAAGGTGAATTCCAATAAAAGCCGGCACAGAGTACCTGAACATGGGCTTCTGGGTTTTATGCCTGAACTGCATCATTCCGAGCCATGCGCCGATCGGCCCGAAAAGGGAAATCGCCAACAGGGTTTTTTCCGAGATTCGCCACATTTCCTTTTTTGCTTTATATTTATCCAGCCCATAAAGGGCAAATGAAGCTGCGTTAAGGACAGCATAGACGATAGGGAAAAGAAGGTAAACAGTCTCTGTCATGGAAAAGAATTCTCCGTAATAATAATTAAAGGCTGTGATGCTTTACAGGAAATAGTTTATCCTTAATTCGACCTCATTTTTGTGTCAATGCTGTCAGAAAACGAAAAATAAAATGAGAATGGAGATCTAAGATCAGAGGATCGGATATTAATGTCAGAGGATCGGATATCGGTCGTGTCTGCGAGCTATTGATCAATTCAGAAAAAGCGAGTACATCTCCCGTATTTGAGGAATATGTACAGAGGTTCTTGTGCTTACGGATTTCAATAACTCACGTTCATTACCTTAATTCGTAATAGGTAAAAATGGCGTATGAAATTTAGGGCTTACGCGGTTGAACTGAAAATCAATAGCATTAAACCTTTAACTGTCCAAATAGTGAATTTGCCCACAACGCATATTGGATTTGATTTTGTACTTCAAGTGCGTAAGTCCTAAAATATTATTCTCCATTGACTAAAAGCATCTGGTTTGCCTGTCTTCTATAAGTTCTTATTCCTAAGCCAACAAATAAGTAAAGAATTGAAGTAATAATCCCAATGATTGGTGAAATAAGAATTTCTTTTCCTGCTACAATGCTGATATAACCTGATATAACTAAAGGATTTACTAGCGAATCTTCTACCATATGTAATACAACACCTGGCCAAATTGATTTTGTTACCCTAAAAAGCTCAACATACATCACCGTCCAGCATATTATTGTTATAATAAGAACAATGAGAAATATAGCTCGGCTGACAGGTAACACTGCTTGGATATCTGTTTCAGGTAAAAAGACCAGACAATATGGAGCATGCCAGATTCCCCAAAGACTGCCAACAGTGAGATATATCTTCCAATCATTAAGATTTAATTTGATGAGTTGTGAAGTTAGATAACCATGAAAAGGAGCCCCATCAAAAATATTTTTAATAAAAGTAAATGACAGAGTACTGGAAAACAGCAAAATAAAAGATCTGAGGTCGAATGCTGATAAGTCAATCCATTTTGTTGTAGCTCCGATTATCAGAACGATTGCTGTTACAACAGGAAAAATCAAAGGAGCAATCAAGTACCATTTTATGTTTCCTTTGAAATTCGGCTTGAAACCAAAATCATTCCAATTGCCCTTTGAAAATATAGTGATTGCAATTGCAGTCAGCATAGGCAATACCAACCATATCCCCAGACCAAGAGAATCTCCCTCTGGTTGCTCGGGAAGAACAGAGTCTACAAGAATACCTATCCACCCACTGAGAACAACAACAACAATAAACACAACAACATTGCGAATAACTTTTGTGTCCATATAAACCTCCCATTTAGCAAATATAAATACTCTTTATTACGAAATATCTTTTGATTGAAACTTAATTGTACTATTAATTGTGCTATTAATTGTGCTATTATTACTAAATTCAGTACTTCACAAAAATCAGGTCTTGGGGATCAGTTACTGAAAACCGCAAACAGAACGGTGGTTTTCAAATTTATGCAAAAAAGGTAGATGTGCCATTTTTACCCGAATTACTCAATAACTCAAGTACAGTACCCGGATATCTAAGTCAGGGGATTTGAGATCTAATTCAGAGGATTGGATATGGATCCAAACGAACAGGAAGGTTTTCAGGTGCCGGAAAATCAAGATAATAACCATAAAAGCCTGGTTTCGCCTCCTCCACTTGTCTTGAAGGCGGGCCGTTACCTTCCAACCCTTATTTTCCTGGGGCTGGCTGTTCATCTGATCCTTCCCCAGCTTGCTTCAGTTGAAGAGTCCCTTCAGGTCATTAAAACAATGGCCCTGTGGGCCGTGCTGCTGGCTGCCCTTGCCCAGACTATAAGCTATATGGGAAGCGGCTATCTCCTGCATTCGATTGCAGTAACCGTAAACCAGAAACTCTCGGTACCCAGGGGCATACTGATAACCCTTGCTGCAGCAAGCATCGGACTGCTTGCAGGAGGGCCACTTGGAAATGGGGCAGCTACATACCGCTGGGTACGGAAACAGGGTGTCAGCGCCGAAGGTTCGGGGCTTGCAGGCACCCTGCCCACCCTTTTTAACAACACAATATTAGTAATACTGGGAATTGCCGGAATACTCCGGCTACTGGCAGTACGCGAGCTTTCCTCCACCCAGATCCTTGCCTTTCTCCTGATCCTTAGTGGACTGGGCCTGGGCATTGCAGCAATAAGCTGGGGTAAAAGCCACAGGGACTGGTTCACATCTGGAGCTGTCAGGGAAGCTGCCTTTTTTTACAGGGTTCTGCACAGGCCCTATACCCCGAAGGCAACTGAAACCGCAGTCTGCCGTATGTTTGCAGCCCTCGACCTGCTCGAAAAAGGGGGCTGGAAGCGCCCCGCCATGGGGGCAGCACTTACCGCCAGCTTTGATATGCTAACCCTTTACTTTTTCTTCATAGCTGCCGGAAACCCAATAGGCCCGAGCGTCCTGCTTGTAGGATATGGCCTGCCCCTGCTTTTCGGGAGATTGGCTTTTCTCCTCCCCGGGGGGGTTGGGATTGTGGAAAGTACAATGGCGGCCCTGTACACAGGCCTGGGAGTGCCGGGTCCGATAGCAGTTGTGGCCGTCCTCAGCTACAGGATTTTTTCGTTCTGGATCCCCACATTAATCGGCTTTCCGATTGCATTTTACTTGCAGAATAGATGAAAAGATGCAGATGAAGAGTTATAGATGAAAAGATGCAGATGAAGAGTTATAGATGAAAAGTTATAGATGAAAAGTTATAGATGAAGAGTTAAGACACATATCTAAAAAGTTCATCAAAATAAATGGTCAGTTATCAGATAATTAATTATCAAATAATCTGTTATTTTTTTCAATCTGTTATTGTTTTTTCATATACCTAAGGATTTTCTTCAGTCCTGTTTGCTTCAACAATATTTATATGTGGGAAAGAATTACAGTACTGATTGTTTTTTTCCTGATCGTTATTTACGAAACAGGAATTTATGGAATATATTGTGACATGCAGAGACATGGCACGAATAGGGTTTATGTTCGGAATAGGGTTTATGTTCATAGCAATATTCACAATCTGAAAACGGTTTTACAAATCCAAAGAAGGTCCTTTTAATGAAATACTGGCAGCCGAAATATGAAACAATGGATCCCGAAGAAATGAAGAGACTACAGCTGAAACGCCTGCAGCACAGTGCAAAGCTGGTCTATGACAATGTTCCTTTCTACAGGCAGAAGTTCAAAGAGGCTGGAGTCGCTCCCGAGGATATCAAAACCCTTGAGGACGTCCGGAAACTGCCTTTCACACGCAAAACAGACCTTCGGGACAACTATCCATTCGGCCTTTTTGCTGCAAAGAAAGAGGACATCGTGCGCATTCACGCCTCCTCAGGGACCAGCGGGAAGCCCACGGTTGTCGGATATACTGCAAAGGATATTGAGACCTGGTCGGACCTGATCGCCCGGAGCCTTACAATGATAGGGCTTACAAAAGGCGATGTGATCCAGAACTCCATGAACTACGGCCTTTTTACCGGAGGCATGGGCTTCCACTACGGCGTAGAAAGGATGGGAGCCATGGTCGTGCCGGCAGCAACAGGCAACACCGCCCGGCAGCTTGAGATGATGATCGACTTTGGGGTAACCGCAGTCCACTGCACCCCTTCCTATGCTTTCTACCTCGCAGAAACTGCAGAAGATCTCGGCCTCATAGACAAACTCTCCTTAAAAGCAGCCATTTTCGGAGGCGAACCCTGGTCGGAAAACACCAGAAAACAGCTTGAAAAGCGCCTGAACCTCAAAGCCTATGACTGTTACGGCCTCTCAGAAATGATGGGTCCCGGCGTCGGCTTCGAGTGCCAGGAACAGAACGGCCTGCATATCTGGAACGACAACTTCCTCGTCGAAGTCCTGGATAAAAACGGAGAACAGGTATCCGAAGGCGAAAAAGGCGAACTCGTCTTAACCTCCCTCAACAAGGAAGGCTTCTGCAACATAAGATACCGCACAGGTGACATGACCCGCCTTCTTGAGTCCGAATGCGACTGTGGCCGGACAACAACCAGGATCTCCCGCCTGCTCGGCAGAGTAGACGACATGATGATCGTCCGCGGAATCAACGTCTTCCCCTCCCAGATCCAGGACGTCATCTCCCGAATCCCTCAGGTAAGCGAACATTTCCAGTTAATCCTCGACCGGAACAGACACATGCTCGATGAACTCACAGTAGAAGTCGAACTCGAAGAAAACGCCTTCACCGGCGACCTCAAAGACCTCAAAGCTATCCAGGACCACGTCCAGCGGGAACTCAAATCCGTCCTCAACATCCGCACAAACGTCGAACTCCTTGAGAAAGGCAGCATCGAAAGGACCACAGGAAAGGCAAAGAGGATCATCGACAGAAGGCCGCAGATCTGAGCCACCCGAAGCTTTAAATTATTGTTTAGTAACTTAAATAATCAGGGAATTTTTATTCTCTGATTTTCCTTTAACTCTTTTTTGCGTCCGTTAAACCAAATTTCGATCTATTTTTTTCAAACAGCAACTGGTTTTGAGTACTGCTAATTAGTACCCCGGGCAGGTACAAGCTCGACGCAGGAGAGCGGCCTTTCCGTGAAGTCTGCAAAAAAGATGGAATCCTCGAATTTTATCAAAGGAAGCTCTGAAAAAAGCTGAAACCTAAAATTTTTTCATTTCAACCATTCTAAGCAACAAAAAGGTATTATAAAATACAGCTCTGGCATTGTAGATATTAAAAATGAAGATATGTGTTTGCAGGTAACACATATCAGCCAGAGCTTGAATTTGCCTTAATATCCCGTTCCTCTTACCTTAACTCATTGGGTCGAACTTTATAGCCCGATCGTATACGATCTCTGAGTAGGCTGGCCCGGTTTTTGTAGAGTTTTCCATGTAGGCCCTCCAGGCAATGAAAAGCGGTTGATCCAGTTCTATACCATAAGCTCCCCGACCATAAGGAACTTCATAGCAGTATTGATCATCCTCACTGCAGTTCCTGGTGAGCTTGTAAACATACAGGTATTTAGCATTAGGATTGTCAGGGAGGTATTCCTCAGCAGATCCACTGAAATCTGCGTCTGTTATTGCTCTGACACCGTTCCACCCAGCAGCTCCGTATATTACGAAGTTCGAGTACGTCGCCTTTCCTGTGGCTGCATGATTAACCCCATAGACAATTATGAACTCATCTGTATCGTTGCCCAGAGTAATTCCAGGGTCTCTCAGGAAAGGATAGTACAGCGAGGTGTTAAAGAAAGGAGGTGTCGGCGAAGAGATAGTCTGATTTGCTGTCCAGAGATAGCACGCGTCGTTAGCGGGACCCAGGACATTAATACCTCTCTGGATAGCATCACTCCCTGTCGTAACTGTCTGACTGATCGGAAGCTCTGTGGCATTTGACTCATTATACTTGTCAAGAATCGCAACCCTTAGCTCTTCGAGATCATCCATCAGGTCAAACTCTGTTTTCCCGGTTCCACGGACCCTTAGCTCCGGATAATCATACGGGTCAAGTTCCACAGTTTCGTTGGGAGTAATCCTGAAAACAGTCGCAGGTGTATTATTTATGTAATTCTCACCAGCCTGAGTGTCATTATATAGAGCCGGGCGGACAAATGAGGCAAATGTATCGGAGTCATTCTCCACGCCCATGTTCAGCATGACCGAGGGCAGCACCTGGGTGTTAATTATATCGTCTGAATACCCCGCTGATTGGGCAGAGGCCCGGATGCGTTGATCAATGCCTCTATCAGCAGTAATGATTATTACCGTGGTTTGATTGTAAGGATTCCCTGACGACCCATTTTGAGTCCCTTCAGTTTTAATAACCAGGTTGTTTACCGTGTCTGCTAAGGTAGCAAAGATCCATCTTCTCTCGTTCCCAATTGTCCTGTGTAGCATAAAATTTTCGTAGCTGAAGTACCTGCATTCAGGCGGTGTTCTTCCCACGAAAACAACAGCTTCATCAGGACGAAGGCTCCAGAAAGGAGTTGTATTCTCTTTTACTCCAAGCGTACTGGTTATTTGCTTAATTTGTTCATCTACTTCATAACCAGGCGACAGTGGAACATAAAATATCAGATATTTTGTGGTGGGATTGTTTCCGTATGCAGAAGGCAGTACTCCTTCCTCATATAGCCTGAGAAAATCAAAGTACCCCAATTCACCTTCCTGTACGGTGAATCCATCCTTTTCTAAAGCCTGTTGAAAATCCCCCGCGTCGTAGGTTTCATTCGCTGCGAGGCCAGTTCCAGTTAACAGTATAAAAGCAATGCCAAGTATTATAGCCATTATATATTTTTTCATATATAACCCCCAGGTTAATTTTTCATTAAATATATTAGAAACCTCGTCAGGACATTAACTAAACTTGGAGAGTTGATCTGCTAACAGTCTGCATAATCCCTTACTCCATCCTGTTTTAACTTCCATCCTGTTTTGACTTACCCCTATTTCGTAAAAATAGTCCACAGAAATACCCAAAAAGTATAACAAAACTTTAAAGCTATTTTTCACTTATAGTCCAACAGCCTGTTGTAAATACTGTATTTAGAACCCGAAGCAACTCCACGCTCGATGCAGGAGAGCGGCCTTTCCGTAAAAGCCGCAAAAAAGATGGATTTCCTGAATTTTATTAGAAGAGCACTAAAAACCAGTTAAAGCCTGAAAATTACTCAATTTTAACCTTTCTAAATAGCAAGAAAGTATAATAAAACACGATCTGGTGTTATAGCCAAAAAGATAAGGAATGTGTTGAAGTAACACATTCAGCCAGAACTTGAACTTACTTAATATTAGGAGCTCATGTTACCAGAGCTCATCGGATCAAACTTTATAGCCCTATCGTACACGATCTCTGAGTAGGCTGGTCCGGTTTTTGTTGTGTTTTCCATATAGAGTCTCCAGGCAATGAAAAGCGGTTGATCAGGTTCTATACCATAAGCTCCCACACCGGAGGGAACCTCGTAGCAGTATGTGTCATTTTCACTGCAGTTCCTGGCAAGCTTGTAGACATACAGGTATTTAGCATTAGGATTGTCAGGAAGATATTCCTCAGCAGACCCGCTGAAATCTGCATCTGTGATCGCATTAACGCCATTCCATGCATCTGCTCCGTATATGCAGAAGTTCGAGTACGTCGCCTTTCCTGTGGCTGCATGATTAACCCCATAGACAATTATGAATTCATTGGAGTCGTTGCCCAGTGTAATTTCTGGATCTTTCAGGAATGGATAGTACTGCGAGGTGTCAAAGAAAGGAGGTGTCGGCGAAGAGGCTGTCTGGTTTGCGGACCATAGATAAACTGCATCGTTGGTAGGACCTACGCCATTGATTCCTCTCTGAATAGCATCACTCCCTATAGGAACTCCCTGACTGGTCGCAAGCTCTGTGGCATTTGACTCATTATACTTATCAAGAATCGCAAGCCTTAGCTCTTCGAGATCATCCATCAGGTCAAACTCTGTTTGTCCGGTTCCACGAACCCTCAGTTCCGGATAATCAAACGGGTCAAGCTCTGTAGTGTTGTTGGGAGTAATCCGGAAAACAGTAGCTGGTGGATTAGTTATATAATCGTCGCCAGCCTGCGTGTCATTAAATAGAGCTGGGCGGAAAAATAAGGCAAATGTATCGGAATCATTCTCCAGGCCCATGTTCAGCATGACTGAGGCCATCACCTGGGTATTAATTATATCGTCTGAATACCCCGCTGATTGGGCAGCAGCCCGGATGCGTTGATCAATGCCTCTGTCAGCAGTAAGGATTATTATTGTAGTTTGATTGAAAGGATTCCCTGCCGACCCGTTTGGAGTTCCTTCGGTTTTGATAACAAGGTTATTAATCGTATCTGCTATGTTAGCGAAGAGCCATCTCCTCTCGCCCTCAATTGTCCTGTGCATAATGAAACTGTCGTAGCTGAAGTACCTGCATTCCGGCGCCGTTCTTCCCACGAAAACAACAGCTTCATCAGGACCAAGGTTCCAGAACGGAGTTGTATTCTCTTTTACTCCAAGCGTACTGGTTATTTGCCTAATTTGTTCATCTACTTCATAACCAGGCGCCGGTGGAACAAAATATATCAGATATTTTGTGGTGGGATTGTTTCCGTATGCAGAAGGCAGTACTCCTTCATTAAATAGCTTGAGAAAATCAAAGTAACCCACTTCGCCTTCCTGTACGGTAAATCCATTCTGTTCTAAAGCCTGTTGAAAAGCCCCAGCGTCATACGTTTCATTCGCTGCGAGGCCGGTTCCAGTTAACAGTATAAAAGCAATGCCAAGTATTATAGCCATTATATATTTTTTCATATATAACCCCCAGGTTAATTTTTCATTAAATATATTAGAAACCTTGTCAGGACATTAACTAAACTTGGAGAGTTGATCTGTTGATTGTTCAAATGATTCCTCACTCCCAACCTGTTTTGACTTATCCCTATTTCGTAAAAATAGTCCACAGAAATAACAAAAAAGTATAACAAAACTTAAAGCTATTTTTCACTTATAGTCCAACAGCCTGTTGTAAATACTGTATTTAGGACCCGGAGCAACTCCACGCTCGACGCAGGAGAGCGGCTTTTCCGTGAAGCCTACAAAAAAGATGGAATCCTCGAATTTAATCAAAGGAAGCTAAAAAAGCTGAAACCTGAAAATTATTCATTTTCGCTTTAAACAACAAAAAGCTATTATAAAATACGGCTCTGGCGTTATAGATAATAAAAAATGAAGATATGTGTTCATAGATAACACATATCAGCCAGAGCTTAAACTGTTCTTAATATCCGGAGCTCGTGTTTCCAGAATCCTTTGGATCGAATTTTATAGCCCTGTCGTACACTATCTCTGAATAGGACGGCCCGGTTTTTGTTGTGTTTTCCAGGTAAGCTCTCCATCCAATGTAAAGTGGTTGATCCAGCTCTAAGCCATGAGCTCCCCTGCCATAGGG
>NZ_JJQY01000135.1:0-15108 GCF_000979295.1 Methanosarcina sp. 1.H.T.1A.1
GTTCTGTTAAGTTCTGTTAAGTTCTGTTAAGTTCTGTTAAGTTCTGTTAAGTTCTGTTAAGTTCTGTTAAGTTCTGTTACGTTCCGTTACGTTCCGATAAGCGATAGTGGGGAAAGTTGTTATGGACAGATACCAGGTTTTTTGCCTGTGGGTAGCCGCAGGACTCTTCGTCACTCTATCTGTGCTTCCGGCTTCAGCAGAAACAACTTTTGAAGCTGGGACAATTCTTGAAAATGAAAACGAGGAACTAAATTTAACTGAATACTCAACGGCTTTAGATAACGAAACTGAAGTCGTTGAACAGGAATTGAGTCTGGGTCTCCGTTTTCTCGGATCCATGCTTCGCCTGCTTGACCTCAACCTGAACCTTATAAACGAAACCCTCAATGACCACTCTGAAGAATATCCTTTCCTGCAGCCCACAATAGAGGGAACGTCCACAGGGATAGACGCGGTGGGCTCAACGATTGTTTATGTGGAAGATCCCACTAACATGAGTAAAGCAAATTCCACTATGCATACCTTCGACGATGCTATTGCGGACCTGAACGCAAGCCTTGTATATCCGCAGGATATGCTCGATGCTGCAAATGCGACCCTCGGACAGCCTGAAAACACAACTCCGATCCTTGAAGATCTGTTCCGGGTGACAAAGGCAATGGTTTCGACTTATGACAACATCTGAGACGGAGCCGGGAAGATGGGACCTTTGAGATATTAAGGATTTTTGTGATCAGTTTAAGGATTTTTGTGATCAGTTTAAGGATTTTTATGATTAGTTCCCGGTTTTTTTATTTTTACTTTTAAAAAGCTAAAGCCTTTAATTTTCTTTTAGTTGCATTATGCACTCAAAAGTTTTCAGTCTTTTCACTTTTCTCAGGTCGGAGATAGCCCGGGACTTCGGGCATTTCTTGAGGCAAACGATAGGGAAATAAAAATGTTTTAATTCTTGATTACTGTCCTCTATCTAAGATGCCCGAACTATCTAATGATTGCGTATTTGAGATCAGTAATTGAAAAGGATTGTTTAAAATCCGATAAAGACTATTCAAGTCTTATTAAAATATCTATATAATTATAATTAATTAGATCGCGGATATATAAAGTTATTGAGCGAGATTGGGGGCTTTTCTTTTCTTACGGTATAACTTACAAATTTATTTTCAAGGTATTCATTCTACAGTAGTTTAAATTTTATAAGATATGAAAAAATTTATACAAACTCTGCACTATATTGTCCTTTTACATGACATTTACTTCCAAGATAATTTTATATAAGTCAGTATGTTTTTATAGGCAGTTTAGTATCCTTTTGAATAAGGCTGAAAATACGACAAGTGCCGTTAAGTACTGTTAATTTCTGTTAATTTCTGTTAATTTCTGTTAATTTCTGTTAAGTACCGTTAAATTCCGATCTACAACAGGGGGAAAATTGTTATAAACAGATTTCAGGTTTTTTGCTTGTGGATAGCAACAGGACTCTTCATCACTCTATCTGTGCTTCCAGTTTCAGCAGAAATAAATTTTGACACTGGGACGATTCTTAAAAATGAATACGCGAAAATAAATCCGATAGATAACTCTACATCTTCATATAACGAAACTGAAGTCGTTGAACAGGAGCTGAGCCTGAGTCTCCGGTTTCTCGCATCCATGCTTCACCTTCTTGACCTCAACCTGGATCTTATAAATGAAACTCTCAACGAACACTCTGCAGAATATCCTTTCCTGCAGTCCACAATAGAGGAAGTTTCTACAGGCCTGGAAGCAGTGAACTCGGCGATTGTTGTCATGGAAACAAGTCCTGAGAACATGAGTAAGGCAAATTTTACTCTGAATACCTTCGATAGTGCTGTTTCAGATCTGAATGAAAGCCTCGTATATCCGCAGGATATGTTTGATGCTGCAAATGCGACCCTAGGGCAATCTGAAGACACAACACCGCTACTTGGAGATCTGTTCGAAGTGACAAAGGCGATGGTCACGACTTATGATAATATTTGAGACTAAACTCCGAAGAAGATGCATGTGAAATTTTAAGGGTTTTTGTGATCCCGAATTGCGCCTCGCCCGAATTGCGCCTCGGGAGTACGCGGTCCTTTTCGCTGCGCTCAAGAGGACCAATTTATGGTTACAGAGATCTCCGTACTTTCCGCGGTTTCCGCGGTTTCCGTGGTTAGTGAAATATTATTCAGGGGGACCTGAATAACCTCCTCTCTTTTTTATTCCAGCAATCTGGAGCGGCTTGAGTCCAATGGCTTTTCGCGAAAAAAATGAATAATTCAACCGCACTTCCTTAAAAATAAATATAGAGCCGATCCCAAAACTCAAAATTGCTTCTCTAAAGCCCGTATTCAAAATAATCAATAGAGTTTCTGATCATGAAAATAGTTCTGAAACTTTACTGATTTGAGAATAAAATTGGTTTTGGGATGAGCTCATAATATTATACTGATTGTTTTAATGCTTGCGAGAAGAGCTTTAAAGGAGAGTTTTAAAGAAGAGCTTCAATCTTGAAAAGGTAAAACGGAATCGCAAGCTTTTTACTGGATTATTAATAAGAGATTGTCATATTATTCAATTCCAATTCGATTCTAACTCCGTCACCCCACACACAAAATTTTAGCATATAGTTTTCATTCTCACCAGAACAGGACCAAAAAACATGCCTTTAACCCTTAACGAATTAAACACTCACCTTTTCAAAGCCGCAGACATCCTGCGCGGCTCAATTGATAGTTCCGAGTACAAGCACTACATTTTCGGAATGCTTTTCCTGAAAAGACTCTCTGACCAGTTTGATGAGAATGTCATCCGGGTTACGGAAGAGCTCGTAAAAGAAGGCATGCCTGAAGTCAAAGCAAAAGAGATTGCCTTAACCGACAAGGACGAACATGGGGGCAGTTTCTTTGTCCCACCCCGTGCCCGCTGGTCCGAACTTGAAAAGAAGTCCTCTGACATTGGCGAGGCTATAAACAAAGCCTTTGAAGCCTTGGAACACGAAAACAGCTCCCTTGAAGGCGTGCTGATTGCCATTGATTTTAACGACAAGGAGCGCATATCCGACGCCGTCCTCCAGAAGCTTATCACCCATTTCGGGAAATACAACCTGGCAAACCATTCCCTTGAAAACAAAGACATGCTGGGCAGGTCCTACGAATATCTGATCAAACACTTTGCAGACGATGCCGGAAAGAAAGGCGGGGAATTCTACACCCCTGAAGAAGTGGTCAGGCTCCTTGTAAAGCTGGTCAAGCCCGCCGAAGATATGCGCATCTGCGACCCCACATGCGGCTCAGGCGGCATGCTTATCGAATGTATCCACTATTTGCAGGAACACGGCAAAAACCAGGACAAAATCTCCCTTTTCGGCCAGGAAAAGAACCTCAACACCTGGGCAATCTGCAAGATGAATATGCTCCTGCACGACATCCTCGACGCGCGGATTGAGAAAGGTGATACGATGGCCGACCCCAAGCTGCTGGACAACGGCGAACTGATGGTTTTCGACCGGGTTTTAGCCAACCCGATGTGGAACCAGAAAGAGTGGTCAAGAGACTGGCTCGCCAAAGGCGATCCCTATTCCCGCGTTAAATACGCGCTCCCCTCCGCCTCTTCCGCCGACTGGATGTGGATTCAGCACATGACTGCAACCCTGAACTCGGCGGGCGTGCTTGGAATTGTCCTTGACAACGGGGTCCTCTTCCGCGGCGGGCAGGAGAAAGTCTCCCGCCAGGGCTATGTTGACGATGACCAGATCGAAGCTGTCCTCGCCCTTCCTCCAAACCTCTTTTTCAACACCGGCAGCCCAGGCACGATTTTAATCTTCAACAAAAACAAACGCCCCGAAAGAAAAGGCAAAATCCTCTTCATCGACGCCTCTTCCGAATATGAAGAAGGAAAAGCCCAGAACTTCCTGCGGAACAACAATGTTGAGAAGATCGTCTCGGCTTTTGACGGCTTTGCAGATATTGAAAAATTCTGTGCCGTTGTTGGAAAAGAAAGCATTGTCGAAAACGATTACAACCTGAACGTTTCCCTCTATGTGGACACCTCCGAAGCCGAACCTGAAATTGACGTGGCAGCGGTCAACGAAGAGTTAAAAGAGCTTATCAGGCAGAGGGACGAATCCTATAGCGAAATGCAGGCTTATTTGAAGGACCTCGGGTACGAGGAATGAAGAGGAATGAGAAATCTCTTAATTTTGGGCTCACTTTGGGAAATATTAAATTGGTCACTCACTGCGTGGCCAATTGAGAGGAGAGCGCACGGAAACTTTAAAATCATAAATTCACCAGGCGCTGCTTGATAAATTCAAGAGAAATAACTATTCCGGGGCAACTGAGTAGCTTCTTTCGACCGTTCTTGTCCCGCGCCTCAGCGCGGCTGGAACATAATGACTTCGAGCAAATAAAAACGCAAATTTCAGACGCCCTGTAAAAGAAGAGTATCAAAAAATGTACAATTTCAACAGTTAACTGCGATTGATAAATTAAAAGGGAATAATAGCCAACTTTGTAATTTTTTAAATTCATCACGCACTGCGTGACGAATTAAAGAAAAGCAACAGTTAACTTAGTGAATTTTTAAATTCGCCAAGCACTGACTGGCGAATTCAGATTTGAAGTGGAAAAGGGTTTGTAAATGACAAAAAATGTTTTAGTTCCTGAAGGCTATAAGAAAACGGAATTGGGAGTGATTCCGGAAGAGTGGAAAGTTGTAAAACTGGAAGATTGTTGCAACAAAATTACCGATGGGTCTCATTACTCTCCAAAAAGCGTTGAAAAATCAGATTATAAAATTGCTACTATAGCTAATATAAATAACAATGAATTTGATTTGAAGTCTTGTAAAAATATCTCAATAGATGAATATGAAAAGCTAGTAAAAAATGGGTGTAAACCAAATATTGGAGACGTGCTGTTTTCAAAAGATGGAACTGTAGGCTTATGTTTAGTCTATAAACAAGAGGCAAGTTTGGTATTACTTTCTTCAATAGCAATAATTCCCCCTAAAAAAGAGACCCTTAATTCGGATTTTTGTGCTCATATGTTGAAGTCAGATTTAATTTTGAATGATATTATTGGTAGAAAAACAGGCACTGCCATTAGAAGAGTTGTTTTAAGGGATTTAAAGACAGTAAAAGTTCCTCTTCCGTCTCTTCCAGAACAACAAAAAATCGCCTCCGTCCTCTCAAAAGTCGATGAACAAATCGAACAGACAGAGCAGATCATTGAGAAAACTGAAATCTTAAAAAAAGGTCTGATGCAGAAACTGCTTACAAAAGGCATTGGGCATACGAAGTTCAAGAAAACGGAACTTGGAGAGATACCGGAAGAATGGGATATTGTAAAGTTATCAAAGATATTTAAAAATGGGCCTCAAAATGGGTTATACAAACATAAAAGCCATTATGGTAAAGGGCACAAGATTGTAGAACTTAAAGACTTATACAAAAGTGATTTTTATCTTGATACGAGTGATTTGTCATTAATTGATTTGACTGATAAAGAAAAATTAACTTATGAATTATTTGAGAATGACGTTTTGATAAACAGAGTGTCAAAGCAAATAGAAGGTGTAGCAAAAGTACTTCTTGCAAAAAATATCAAAAACATTATTGTTTTTGAGTCAAATATGATGAGAGCATCTTTAAAAGAATCACTTATCATTCCAGAATTTTTCCTTCATTATACAAGTTCTGATTTTTATCGCTTGCAGGTTAATAACTTTGCAAAAACTGGTAATCAATCGAGCATTAGCCAAGGGGATTTAAACAATATAAAAATATTCATCACAACTATCGAAGAACAACAAAAAATCGCCTTTATCCTCTCAAAAGTTGATTCCCATATTCAGGACAACCAGAGATATTTACACAAACTTCAAGAACTTAAAAAAGGACTTATGCAGGATCTTCTTACAGGAAAAGTCAGAGTGTGCGTATAATGGCAAGTTTAAATTTTGGTCCTCTCGAGCGCAGCGAGAAGGACGCGTGCTCCCGACGCGCAATTCGGGCAGGAAAAGTCAGAGTGTGCGTATAATGGCAGACGAATCCCAGCTTCAGATTGATGAATACACGCTTGTGGAAAAACCGGCTCTTGATTTATTTGAAAAGCTGGGATACAACTATATTGACGGGAAAAAACTGAAAAAAGAGCCGCAGCAGTTCTTTTTGCTGGACATCCTGAAACGGAAGATTCAGGAGATAAATCCCTGGCTTGATGAGGTCGGGCTGAACAAGGCGGTCAGGGAGATCACGGTTGTTCAGGCGGCGTCGCTTGTTGAGGCTAATGAGCTGCTGTATTACAAGCTGGTCAACTATACCAGTTTCAAGCAGGACCTGGGGTTTGGGAAGAAGTCGCAGACTGTTAAGTTTATTGATTTTGATGAGCCTGAGAAGAACGAGTTTACGGTTGTCAACCAGTTTTATGTTAAGAATAATGATTTTACGATCATTCCTGACCTTGTGGTTTTTGTAAATGGAATTCCGCTGGCTGTGCTTGAGTGCAAAAGCCCGAATTTGCAGGAGCCGATTGATGAGGCTATTTCCCAGCTTTTCGGGTACAGGGAGAAGAACGAGCAGTTCTTTTACCCGAACCAGCTCCTTGTTGCGCTTGCGCGGTACAGGGCGACTTATGCTTCCACTTTTTCGCCTGCAAAGTACTTCCTTGAGTGGAAAAAGCCTTATCCACTGAATGAGAGGGATCTTGCGGTTTTTATTGGAAAAGAAGGGCAGGAACTGCCTGCACAGGATATTCTGCTGTACTCGCTTTTTTCAAAGGAGAATTTCCTGGACATTCTCAGGAGTTACATTGTTTTTGAAACCGAAAACAACGGTGTGAATAAAAAACTTTGCAGGTACAACCAGTACATTGCAAGCAACAAAATTCTTGAGCGGATGGCAGAGGGCAAAGGCGGGGTAATCTGGCACACGCAGGGGAGCGGAAAGTCGCTTACCATGACCTATACGGCTCTGAAAATCCGCAGGATTGAAAAAGTGCCGGGGACTTCTCTTGAAAATCCCTGCATCCTGATCGTAACGGACAGGAATGACCTTGATTCCCAGATTTCAGGCACGTTTAAGAATTGCAGCTTCCCGAATCCCGTGCCTGTGGAAAGCGTAGAGCAGCTAAAAGAAGAGCTGAAAACCCCCATAGGAAAGACTCTTTTTACCACGATCCAGAAATTTACCTCGAAAAACGGCGAAACTTACCCCGAACTGTCCCGCTCGGAAAACATCATTGTTTTTGCCGACGAAGCCCACAGGAGCCAGTATGGAAAAGCGGCTGGGAAAGAAAACAGCAGCAGCCTGGGCTGGGCTCTGAATATGCGGACAGCAATCCCGAATGCCTTATTCATCGGCTTTACCGGCACTCCGATTGATAAAAACGACAAATCCACGCGCAGGGAGTTTGGAGATTATATTGACAGATACCTGCCGAAGCAGTCCATAGCTGACGGGGCAACCGTCCAGATCAAATATCAGGCAAGGCTTCCGAAAGTCCATATCCTGGGAAGCGAGCTTGACGTTGCTTTTGATTCAGAATTTGCTGATTACACTGACCTTGAGCAGGAAACCATCAAGGAAAAAGCCGGAAAATACAAAACGATTGCCGAAGACGAGGACAGGATAAGGGTCATCTGCAAAGATATTCTCGAACACTACACAACTGCTGTCAGGCCCGAAGGCTTCAAGGCGCAGATCGTGACCCCATCAAGGGATGCAGCCGTTACCTACAAACGGATTCTGGACGAACTCGGGGCTCCTGAATCGGAAATCATCATTTCCTCAAGCCCAAAAGATGACCCTCACGCCGAAATCCGGAAGTACTACAGGACAAAAGCCCAGCAGAGGCAGATAATTAAAAAGTTCCGGAAACCGTTTGATGAAGATAATAAACTGGCTTTCCTGATCGTCTGCGACATGCTCCTGACCGGCTTTGATGCGCCAATCGAGCAGGTCATGTACCTTGACAAGCCGCTCCGAGAACACAATCTCATGCAGGCAGTTGCAAGGGTGAACCGCCCCTACACCGAAAACAAGACATACGGCCTGATTATCGACTACTGCGGGATTTCCAAGCGGCTCAAAGAAGCCCTTGATATCTTCAACGAAGGGGATATTGCAGGCTACCTCGAACACCTTATGGATGATGTCCCGAAAGCCGAGCAGGCGGCAAACAAGGTAAAGAGGTTCTTCAAAGACGTGCCGACAACCTATGATTCCGCTGAATACGTGGACAGGTGCGTGCTTGATGTCCTGAGCGCAGAAGATACGCGGATCAGGTTTGAAAGAGCTTTCAAGGAATTTGTCGCCCTTGTAAACAACATCATCCCTAACCCCGAAGCAAACCGCTTCAGGCAGGACGTCTACCTCTACGGTAGGATCTACAACGCAATGCGGACAAACTACAGCATAAAAGCCCCGAGTGTGCTTGAAGCTGTCCCCAAAGCCAAAGCGCTGATCCACGAATACCTCGAATCAAACGGCATCACAGTCTTCCATGACCCTGTTTCCATTTACTCCTCCGAGTTCAATGACATCGTCAACAAAAAGACCTCGGCAAAAGCAAAAGCAAGCCTTATCCAGCACAAGGTCAGGACCACAATCAGCAATCTTTTCAACACAAATCCTATTTACTACACCTCCCTCCGCGAAAAGCTCGAAAAACTGATTGCAGAGCACGAACAGGAGCTTACTTCCACTACAGATTTCCTGGCCGACCTTGACAGAATTAAAGCTGAGCTTGATGTCGATGTTGTTGCAAGAAAACACGGCATGAGCAGGGAAGAGTTTGCAGTCTTCCAGATGGTCAGGGCTGCTTATATCCAGCTTCAGGCCGGAGCCGAAAAAGCTTCCGTGCACCTTACAGAAGAGGACGAGAAAAAGCTTGCAGGCGTTTCGCTCTCACTTTTTTCAGCCTTAAACGGACTTGCAGTAATTGACTGGAGGCAAAAACCCGAACAGCAAAAGATAATGCTCAAAACGATCAAAAGGGAATTATATAAAATTGATTTTGACATCGAAACGGCTGAAAGGGAAAGCCATAATATTCTCAATCTTGCCAGGAACCTGCTGTAAATGGGACCGAAAATAAAAGAATTAATGAGACAGAGATTGAAATAAAAAATGGAATAGAGAATGGAACAGATAAAGATCGGAAACACTCTCGTTGATTACCGCTTAATCTATTCTTCCCGGCAGAAAACCATTGAGTTAGTAATTGATCTGGAATCCGGGTTTACAGTCAAAGCCCCTGGAAGCATGAGCAAAGAAGAGGTTGCCTTAAACCTTCGACGGAAAGCCAGCTGGATTATAATCAACCTCGATAAAATGAACGAGGTTATAAGAAACGAGACCCGGAAAGAATTCGTAAGCGGAGAAAAATTTTCGTACAAAGGCAAGCACTACAAGTTAAAAGTAGTACAGGTAAATGAAGAAATAGTTCCAACCCTGACCTTTACCCACAGCAAATTCATAGCTCATGTACCTGCAAGCGTCCCGGAATCTGACTATCCCCGAATCATACAGCCCCTGTTCATCAATTTTTACCACGAAAAAGCGGAAAAGGTTCTCAACCAGAGGGCCAGAATGTATTTGAAATACTTTGAAGAGAAACCGTCTCTTATCAAAGTTCAGCCCCTGAAAAACAAGTGGGGGAATTGCTCAAAGACAAACCAGCTCAGGTTCAACTGGCGGGTTGTTATGGCTAAAATGTCAATTATCGACTATGTGGTCGTCCACGAACTCTGCCACACAAAATATAAAGACCACTCAAAGGCTTTCTGGAATGAGGTGCAGAAAATCCTGCCGGACTATGAGGAAAGAAAAGAGTGGTTAAGGATTCATGGGGATTTACTGAAGATATGAATTTTCAATTGTCTATAGATACCAGATTAACATTTTTACGAGCGGCGTTAGGAGTGGTTTTATAGCACCCTTCCATGATTTTGTCCTGCAGTTCATTGTGACTGGAGTCTCAAGAAGTAAAAAATAATCAAATCATTCAGGGTCCCGGATCGGATCCATGAATGACTAAACTCATGTTAGATATTTTAAAACTCCATTAACGGCTCGAAATCGGTGTCAGGACGGTCGTAAGTCTCTGTTTCAACGACGACATCCCCCCTTCGCCAGTAGTAATTATGGCCTGCCTCCACCTTAAAGGTCTCACCGTTCTCGTTTATCACGTCAGTTTGCCCAAGAATGAAATTATCAAAATGACGGAAAATCTCATCCTGTGTTTGACTGGTGGTCTGGTATCTTTCCATAATTATATTTGAAATCTCGTTATTAGTACTCATAAAGATCTCTGCATTTCTCATCGCATTATTCATTTCGTTGTTAAACCAACTAATATTGGGTTTGGATGAGGAGATCATATGAGCCAGTACTAAACTAGCTACGTTATCTTTAGATGCAGGTGCTACATAGCCATATATTCCTTGTACGTCCCATGTTTCGTACCCCATCCCCGAGTTAACGGAGTTGATGCCTGCTAAGTAATATCCGTTTAGTGTCTCTCCATTTTTAGAACATGTGAAATATACTTCTCCTACGTTTTGGTTAATAGGAAACCCAGATTTGATGTAAAAATCGTTAAATGCTTGGGATTTCTCAGGCAGATCTTGGTTTTGGGTAATAACTATGTTGGTATAGCCATACTCCTGTGCCAGATAATTTTCAACATACCACCTGCTAAATTCAGCCCCACTCATTTTGTGCAAAACCATCACCCGGTCTGATATCAGGGCATGTTCGGGATAACCAAAGTAATTGCCTGATTGGTCGGGGGTCTGGAAGAAATTTGGCAGATTAACATCGCCCCAGGTGATGGTGATCCCATCTGTAGAAGTGGCTTTTATAGCTCCTCTAGAGCCTTCAGATAGACCAATCTGGCCGGTAGGATACCTTTCAATTCCTCCAATAACATTCCATCCTTCCGGAACTTCCATTGTAAAGGCATTCTCCTTGGGTTCAAGCCACTGAACATACGATGGCTCAGTAAAATATAATGTTTGGAGTATCTGAGTCAGAGTTCCCTTCATTGCCTCGAAATTATCCTCAGGAGCCCTGATTGAATAGAACATTCCACTTTGCTGATAGATGCTGACAAGGACTACCTCCTTCAAGAGAGTCCCATCTGAAGCACGGGTGTAATTTATTGAGCCAACAGCCTGATCTAAGCCAGGCGTGTTACTATTTAATTGCCTCACAACTCCCGGGGCAATCCCCTCATAATCAGAATTCAAATTAATATCGCTGAAATATGTGTTTACGTAGCCTGAGGCGCTCGGGTACATATTCACGTAGTCTGAAGCATTCATATTTGCTTTCGAAATGAATGGGTAAATCACTACGGTAGAGTCTCCATATGGACTGGTGATTATAATGTGGTTGTTGGAATCCATTTTCGCGGTCCATCCAGGAGGGTGCTCAATTGAGAATCCAAAGTATGGATCATCGTATTTTACCCAATTATCACCTCGACTGGTACCGCATAAAAGATAGACCAGCACTACCATTGATACTATGATGAAAGTAGTTCTTGATTTCATAAGGAAAAGACGAGCCATAATCCACCCCGGTTTAGATATTCAATATAGAACTTCGCATTTAAAAAATTAAATTAAACTCATCAGGAATTACGATAACCTTTTTATTTGAACATTCTAAGTCTTTATAATGCTGATAATCAGCATTATAGCTGCATAAATCCTGTAACTATTATTATAAAATTAATTGAATATATTTCTATAACTATATAAACATGAGCAAATTTAATATATACTAAAAGATAATATTTTAAAAAGTCTTTGAGCCAGACAAAATAGACTCATCTAAATGTACCAAATGTGACTGTATTATTTCCACTTACTTTTTTCCAATATGTAGCCACATCGAAGTTTCTATATACAATTTTTTTTGGTTCAGTTTTATTATTATCATGTCATTAGATCGACTGCCCACGGTCTGATAATGAATCAATTTTGAGTTTGTGATAAGATCAACAACAAATACGGAGACTTCACCCTTAGGGAATAATAGAACTCAAGTACCAACTGTTCAGCAATCATGAGCAAAATTCAGTAGTCTGTTGGTGCAATTGGCTTTTCGTCTGCTAATTTTTTAAACACACAGAATTTTAGCATACAGTTTGTATTCTCACCAGAATAGAAACCAGTTGAGGTTCAACTGGCGGTTTGTTATGGCTAAAATGTCGATCATAGACTATGTGGTCATCCACGAACTCTGCCACACAAAATATAAAGACCACTCAAAGGCTTTCTGGAATGAGGTGCAGAAAATCCTGCCGGACTATGAAGAACGGAAAGAGTGGTTGAGGGTGCATGGGGATTTACTGAAGATATGAATTCCACTTGTAGTTGAAACTCACCATTTTAGGATCTATCCGAAAAGTCAGATCCATGAAAAATTGTAAAGATATTGTTTTATCCGATTATCTCGTATTGAAATAGGATAATTATGGGGAAGAATATTCACGAAATCAAGGAAATAAAGGGCTTTGCGCCCAGGTCTGTTGTGTACGCTGAAAAGATAAATGAGGATTTTGGCGAAGGGCTTGCAGGCTTTTATAAAGCTATATGGGCTGAGAGAGAAGGCGGACTTTCCATTAAGCAGAAGCATCTGACGGTCTTTGCTATTGCCTGTTCCAACAACAACACAGACAGCGCAGTCAAAATCTTGCAAAAGCTTCATCAATTCGGAGCTACCAGAGCAGAGATAACTGACGCCATGATGATGGCTGCTTGGACCGGCGGGATTCAGAATTTCACGGATATTAGTTCAGTGATACTCAAAGAAATGGAGAAACATGGCTATTAACAGCTACGGTAACAGTCAATAATGGAATAGTTAAGAGTTATAATAGATATATAGTATCCGAGTAGACGTTCTGGTTATTCATATTGCCATTTGTAAAGGTCAGTAGGTCACAGCACTTTTCGGATAGGCTTTAGTGAATTTACCTTGTAACCCACCTTCCGCAGAAGTCCACAAAAATACCACCTATTTTTCCCAATATGGCAGTAGCTTAAAAACTAATTTCCCCTATAATGAAGGATAGTGGGCAAATCGGCAAATGAATTCTACATCTGTGTACATCTGCGGAGTGTCTGTTGCAAAACTAAAATCCATTTGTTACAAACCATTTTTAAAGCATTGATAACACACAGGTTTCTCTTTAGAAGTGTCTGTCGGTTTGCCGCATTTATGACAATACTTTTCCTTATACTTTGGATTTCCAAATCTAGCCCATGAATTATAACAATCGCTACAAAACGGTTCATTTGGATTAGACCTTATTTTTTCCCCACAACGAATGCATGATCCAGAATCACTGATCAGGTCCTTTTTATAGTAGTTTGCAATTTCCCGGAGAAAAGCCGATCCATAACTCTCAAGTTTCTTTTGCCCCACTCCTGTAATACTTAAAAACTCGTCAGAGTTCTTTGGAATCTTAGAGCATATTTCTTCAAGAGTTTTATCCGTAAATATATAGTACGCAGGTACTTTTTCCTGTTCTGCAACTTTACTTCGAAGTATTCTCAATCTCTCGAAAAGATTCAGGTCATTTGAGTTACTATCATAAGTTGTTATTTCTTTTTCTTTTTCACTTTCTATTTTCTCTTCTGCTTTCAATTGCCCGTTTACTTTTGATAGTTCGTTTGACCTTGAAACCCGATCGCCGATCTCACTATCTCTTGGCGCCACTTTTTCAACTGTTACTTTAATTTCTTCACTTTTCCTGAATAACCATCTCGCGTGCTCACAAATATCTGAATATAGTTTTGGGTCTTCATCTTTTGTCACATATATTCCCATTTCATAATTATTGACCTGTGAATACTCGTACAGATTCATTGAGGTGACAATTGCCTCATTTTCATTTAAATAGCATTTAGCATGTAAGTCCTTACAAAACCCGGTACGAACGGAATTAAGTTGTTTAAGCCAATTATTCTCATCAGGCTGCAGTTCATTTTTCCCATAAACTATTTTTACATCAATTTTCATTCTGTTTTGATCTTCAATTAAATCTTTAATCTGATGGTTTATCTTCAAATATGGGCTTATTATAAAGACTTCCTGCTTCGCATTTTTGATAATCTCTGTTAAATTATAGGAAATTCCTGTTGTATTCAAAAATTTAGCCATTTCCTTTCCCCAGTTACTTCGATTACATTAAGGCACTTAGCAAATTTACTTAACATCAAAACTTACTTACTTTTTTTATTTAATACTATCTACAAACATAAATATAAATAAATCTAATATTATATAATTATTAAAATATTATCAAATCGGCAACCGTTTGTCCTCATCCAAAACCTTTTTATATCAGGTACGGTATTAGACACTATTGTACAGAACTATACACCAGTGGTTACAAATGCACGATTCAATCCTCCACATCCTCAACACAACAAAGACCCGGATCCAGGCTTTTGGGGCCGATGTCCACAAGGAAGACCCGCAGCCGCAGTTCCAGAAAAGGGACTTTATTGCCGCTGTGGCAGCTGTAAGAGCAGACGGGCGGGTGCCGGTAATTGCGGAAGTCAAGCCTGCATCTCCTGGAAAGAGCTTCAGGGATATACCCCCGGCAGTGGCTGCTGAGCTTGCATGGGAGATGGAGGAAGCCGGAGCTGTTGCAATTTCGGTCCTTACTGAACCAGGAGTGTTTCGGGGCTCACTTGAAAACCTGAACGCGGTCAGGAAAACAGTTTGTTTACCGGTTCTGAGGAAGGACTTCATTATTGACAGGCTGCAGCTTGAGGAAGCGGGAAGCGACCTCATACTCCTGATTGCAGGCATCCTGGGAAAAGAGCTGGATGCCTTTGTTGATCTTGCTCTTGAAAAGGGCTTTGAGCCGCTGGTTGAAGTTCACAACAGGGAAGAGCTTGAACTTGCGCTGGAAACCGGCACAAAGCTCATCGGGATTAATAACCGGAACTTTGAGACACTTAATATCGACCTGGCAACCACTGAAGAGCTTGCACCCCTCATCAGGGAATACGACCTGGACCACGGGACCAGCCATATCATTATAAGCGCTGTCTCTTATACACATCTGACGCTGCCGA
>NZ_JJQY01000058.1:0-22538 GCF_000979295.1 Methanosarcina sp. 1.H.T.1A.1
GGAGTCCGTCTCGTGGGCTCGGAGATGTGTATAAGAGACAGGACTTATACACTGCATCAATCGGGTCTTCATAGAAAGAGATCTGGAACTTGCTGAAAAGATCAGGAGGTACTGCTGCAATCTTACCTGCTGACGCAATCGGGATCAGCACTCTCTTCGCTCCGGCATCAAGACATACCTGTAAAAGGCCTGCCAGGTTTTCAATTACAGCTACAGATCCTCCGATTGTCATACTTCCGAGGATTGCGGTCTGTTCCTGAAGCGGCCTTTCCAATGCTCCTGAACAGAGGCTTATGAAGGCTGCAAGGGCGAGTTCTTCGGACATGCCAACTCCATAGAGGTCCTGGACGTGCAAAAAGTAGTCTTTTTCTTTTACGGAGATGCTCTGGCTTATGGATTTTGCGTTGGCTCTGAAGTAATTGAAAGCTGTTTTTATTGACTCTTTTGCCTGAGAATTTGAACCTGTACCCGATTTTTCGTATTTTCCCGAGCCGGATACAACCTGGACTTCAAACTTGTAGGCCCCGATTTTGCCAGATTCTGTAGCAGCAACTGCATAGGCTTCTCCGGGCTTTGTGATGCCTGCGGGGATAATCTTGTTTCCGCCGCTTTCGGGCACAGATACGAAAGCTTCTTTCAGGTTCTCATTATCAATGTAGGAGAAATTCACATCGAAGAACTCGATTCCTCCTATCTTTTTCAGCTGCTCTTTTACACGCCTTCGACCTACGAGAGCGTATTCAAGGATCTCCTGCGCCTGCTCTCTGGTGATATTCTCATCCGGGTAGATGAGTTTCATAAGACCGGAGAAGGTCTTTTTAACCGCAATTACATCGCGCTGGTTCAGGTTGTTTCCGAGTTTAAAGAACCTGTTTATATTGTCGGCGTAGGATCGCTTCCTCATTTCCCGGAAGAATTCTGCAATATAGTCAACTATGAATCCGTACCTGTCTGTAAAGTGTTCAGGCCTGAACTTCGGGATTTCCCAGCCAGGGATGTAGTAGTGCATCCTGTCGAAAAAGGCGGTATCGCTGTTCATGGCGTCCGGGAAGGGAGAAAAGAGGTTTGAAGTCTTTATTAAGGACTCTATACTCTGGTTGACATTTCCAACAAAGACGATGGACGCATTTGCATTCTTTTGCTCTTTTCCCCTTGCAAAAGAGCCGGAGGCCATGTAGTCTTTGAGGATCTGGATTCCGTCCTTGTCTTTGAAACGGATTCCTGCAACTTCGTCAAATGCCACTACATCCCAGAACCCCACGAGCCCTACCTGTCGGGTGGACATGTTGTAGAAGAGGTTTGCAACCGTGGTCTGCCCTCCGGAGATCAGGATTGTGTTTGGGGATATTTCCTTGTAAACGTGAGATTTTCCGGTGCTTTTCGGGCCGAGTTCGCAGAGGTTGTAGTTATTTTCGACAAGAGGAACGAGCCTTTCGAGCATATGCCATTTGATGGAAGTTTCAAGCTGGGTAGGTTCCATCCCAATGCTTCTCATCAGGACGTCAATCCACTCATCTTTAGTAAAGTTCTTCCTTTCTACCAGGATCTCCTGGAGGTTCATATTAGGGATCTGGATAGGTTTCAGGCTGGAGATGACGAATGGCGAAGAAGCTGATTCTGTAGAGTACTCCATCTTGATCATGCACCAGATTCCACCGCCTAGAAGCTTGTCGTATTTTATGACATAATCAGAGTCAATTTCAATGTTTTTAAGCCCAAGGTTGGAGAACTCAGCTTCGTAGACGTCTCTCCTTTCATTGAGTGTGACCGTGATCTTATCAATAATGGTGTAGTATCCTGTCTCCCTGATCCTTGATTTGATCTTTTCGGCTTCATCAGACCTCACATAATTCTGGGACAGGATATTTTTGACCTTCTGGACGCCTTCCTTAATTACATCCTCGTCATCATCTGCGCAGTAGGAGCCTAGAAGGTATTCCAGTACATAGACAGGGACGTTGTGCCCGACCTTCAGCAGTTTTGTAAGGTCTTTTCTCACAACCCTGCCGGAGAAGTACTGATTTAATTTTCGGTCTGTTTCAAGGCTTACTGTTTCGAGATCTGCTTCAACCATTTTATCCTGTCCCTAAAACTTTTTTTATTCCAGAATCTTTATGCCTGATTCCCTTTTTCAATTTAGAAGTCGTCAAAATCGCCAATCAAAAGGTCAAGTTCGAATGGAGTCCTGCCAATATCTTTGATTTCATTTGTGTCTTCATCAATCAATCTAAGGTAATATGTTTTATTTTCAAGACCGTTGCCAAGAGTAAGTATAACAGTGTGTTGCCTTTCTTCGGGATCATCGGATTCGCTATTGACAATAATGGTTTTTTCGTCACTGACCATTTTTTCCTGTTCACCGTCAATATCCCAGAATGAAGCCCTAAAGGTGCGAGGTTTCAGCTTATCAGTCACTTTTTCGGTCTGGAAAATCTTTACTTTAAACTTGCTGCTTGTGATCTTTCTCCGGTCATTTATTACCGAGACATTGACTTTGCCGTATTTGATGCCTTTCTTTTCCAGGGTTTTTTCATCCCGCCGGTGGTTATATGTCAGGACCGGAATGATAATCTCCTGAGGAGAGGCTCCTCCGTGTACAAAATTGAGTCCGCCTCCCTGGAGTTTGAATCTGAGGTCGGTTTTCGGGACATAGGCAAAGAGAGGGGAATGTTCCTTCCCGAGAATATGGCGCATGTCAAAGCTGTGTATGTTATCCAGTGAATTATCCGGTGCAAGCTCCTGGTCACTCAGAATAAATCTCTTTGTAGTATCAATTATTCGGGTTTTGTCAAACGATGAGGTTTCTACCTTATCCACATTTTCCATATCATCTCTTCTGTACAGGAAACCGTGATCTGCTGTGACAATGATATTTGTTGTGTTTAGGCGATCACTCAGGTACTTGACCAGTTTCTTGATTTCTATAACTGTTTCCTCTACTGCATTGAAAACACTGTTTTCCGAGGACTGCTTATCACCAATGGAGTCTATCTTATTGTGATATATGTAAAGGACTCTTTTTCCTTTGATTAGTTCTCTTGCCTCTTCCCGGCTGAATTTAATAAAGTCTTCATAATTCAATGCAAGTGAGTCTGCACATTTACTCTGCAGGATTTTGTTCCTTTTTTCAAGCCCTTCGGAACTTATTCCGTCCACAAAGATTTCTTTTCCTCTGTATTCCAGAGTGTTGTGAGGAAGTAAACTTGCCATTCCGAGCTTCGTGTATGAAGGTAAGACTCCTGCCATGTAGCTGAGTTCGGGAAGTCCCCAGGTATCTTTGTTGAGGGTTTCAAAAAGCTCGACAGCTGCTTCGTAGCGCAGTGCATCGGAAATGATAACTGCAACTTTACTCCTGTCATCTCTTTGCAGAATCTTGTTTACATGCCGTTTGTAGAAGTCCTTCTGGCTGTCAGCAAGTTCAATCTTCCACTGACCGTTGAGCTCGGAATCAATGAGGCTGCTCCATTTCAATATCAGTTTTCCGAGCAGCTTGTTAGTGTAAAGGTTTTCGACCTGAGGCCTCAGGTTTTTCTTCAGGATATCCTTTTCCTGCTCTTTATCATAGTAATAGTAGAATTTCCTGTAGAGATAATCGATCTGGTAGTAAGTCTCAGCATACGCTTTGAATAATTCGTACAAACTGGGGGTGTTTTCAAGCGCATCAGCTGCTTTAGGATTATCATAGTATTCCCTGGCAAACTGGAAGAGCTTAACCGCATATTCAAGCGCATTGTAGATGTTTTCGTATTCTGAAAACCAGTGTTTTGTCCGGCGGGTATCGATCCAGGCAAGATGGTTTTTGAAGTCCTCTTCAGTTGAATCCACAGGACTGTTCAGGGATTTGAGTATCTGAAGGATTACAACCTTATCAAAGGTTTCCACGGCTTCAGCTTCAAGATATGTCTGCACATCACGTTTATCAAGTTCTGCCTGCAGGTTTTTTTCCAGATCCTGACCATTTTCTTCAAGCATTTCCCTGGTATATTTCTCAAACGTTTTGGAATCCCGTGAGCTGTCCATCCAGTGTTTGAGAAAGATCTGGCACTCGTTTTCCTTCCGGTCAACATACTGGTCATAGCCTGCCGGGGAAATTCCGGAATACCGCTTTATGTGTGTGACAAGGAAACTCAAGAAAAGCTTCTTCAGGGTAGGATTTTTTGCCGAAAATCCAAAATCCTCTTCTGCAAGTTCCCAGAAGTTCTCCTCCATCCCGAACTTTGAGATATTCTCCCATACCGGGTTTTCAGCTTCATCCAGGGATCTCAGCATGGTGTCCCTTATAATCTGTTTGAAATCAAGGGCCTGTGTCTTTGAAAAAACAGCCAGCATACCCAGAATGAACTCCTTTTCCCGCCAGTCCCGCTGGTGGAGCTTCTTTAAGGGGTGGACTCTCTCTTTCTGGTTGCCAAAGAATTTCTCGTATTTCGTGAAGAAGTCGTCCAGCTCATGCCCATCGATTTCAAACTCACTCTTGATGTCCGAAATCCGGCTGTTTTCAAATCTGGATGAATAGAGCTGGATATCAAAAAGCCAGTTATCTTCGTGTGCCCTTTCCTTTTCCGGGCAGTATATGAGATAATTTGACTCTGGATCTTCAATTTCAAGGAGTTTTTTGGTTTCAAAGTAATTATTGTCAAGGATATGGAATTTGATTGCCTGCCCTTCCAGTACCTGAATTATTTCTTCAAGCTCTTCTCCGGGAGCCTGCTTCTCCTGGTCCCAGGCGGTTTTGTCCCTGTCGTACCAGAAAACTATTTTTCTCTTTTCATAGTCTTTCAGTTCCGAAGGGGAGAATTTCTTGAGTATACTCTGGCTTGTTTTTTCTACATTGACCATGAAAATCCATATCCTGCGGTTATTCTTAAAGGACTCAATTGGGAGCTAGAGATTTACATACTTTATCCATGAAATACTCTTTGATTTTTAAAAGTTTTTGCTGATCTTATTAATGTTTGGTCACTAACTAAGCTAACCCTATAGCTCACAGTTGCTTCTTTGGATCTCGAATTTGGAGTAATTAATGGATCTAATTCATGAAAGTATTTCTAAAACTTTTGGATATGAAAACAAAGTTAGTTTTTGGGATTAGCTCTATTCACAAGATGCCAACAAAAAGGGTAGAAAGAAATAAGATTGGGAAAATTAAAAAGAAAAAATTAAGGAATTTTCCTTTTCGTATCCTCCTCAAATTGTATGGGTAAAAGTAAATTTCACATACTTACCGAAAATTTAAAAATTTAACTAAGTCTAAAAAACATACTCATGCGACGCACCCAACTTTGGAAATGTATGACAAAATTGTTTCATATTTTCCGGGTTGGAAAATTCTCCCTCGAATTTGAAGAGGATACCAATTTTCCTTCAAAAGCAGAAAACGGTCTTCTTGTATCCTCTTCAAATTGAGCGGAAAGCTTTTCAGTTTCAACTCAGTGCACTTTTTTCTTGGATGAGTTGAGCCAGAGATAGCATCTCACACCTATTGCTCACTCTATCCAGGATGTAATCATATGCACTTACGCTCAGTTTCCTTGCTGTCTGAACAATAGTCGTGAATGTATCGTTTGCTCTTGTTCCTTCATCGGTCACGGATTGAAGGCTGACATCTCTTTTCCTGACCTTTACTCTTGCTACTAACTCTGCTCCATTGTTATGCAATGGAATTTCTGGAAAAGTTAGTACCATTAATAGACTTTCCTTTTTCCCTTTTGTTTTACTGATCCTATCATCGAGTGGAGGATAGTTTGTTTCGGTTGAAAACAACCGGTCAAACTCAGCAGACAATTGCTTCGCTACGTCTGAATTTGGGTTTTTCCTAAACTCACGGAGTTTAACATAATAATCCCAGTACTTATTCAGAAATGCTTTCACCTTTTCCTGATAATAAGGTACTGTCGTATGTAACTTTTTGTAATGCCTTCCATCATGAATCCAGCAAAGAGCATGGTGGTATGTAAGCTACTGAATTGAGGCGCATCATCACTTAAAAGGGTGTTAACCACAGCAGGTATGCTTGCCATCTGATGAATGAAACAATTGCACAGGCTTCAAGAATTCTTTTCTTAGTATTTTTATTTCCATCTGGATAATAGAAGAGCCAGTATTCGATGCATTTCTTCGTCACTGAATACTTTATTTTTGTGATCAGAGAGTTTTTGCTGCCATATTTTTGCTACATTGAACGTTTCCATCAGATCAAATGCTTCTTCGTTAAGGCAGTACTTTCTTTCCTTTCCTTTCCACACAAGAGAATATCTAAAATTGTTTCCCGATCCTTATGGGGTACTGTGAAATAAGCAGTGTAATGAGGATTGCAAAGGATCTGAGTATACCAATTTTCCCCATTGACTCTGACACTTGTGTCATCAATCTGCTGATAAGTTGTGGATTTGAGACCTGCCTGAAAAATATCAGCCTTCTCTTCATGGAAGTTATCAATATTTTTTGTCAGCATCCGAGAAATTGTAGCTCTGGATATGCAAACACTGACATTTTCCAGGAACTCATGTATTTTGGGTTCTGAAACATTGGCGATATTGTGCAGAGCAATTACAGCAGATCTAATTCCAGGACCAAATTCACCGTTTATACCTTCTGGCAATTTTCCCCTGTATGTCTTACCCTCTGAAGGTGAATTATATTTCTCTATCTGAAATCTGGTATTCCAGGGAATTATTAGAATGTCCCTAATAACCACTTCGTCATACCCTTTGAAACATGCATCTGGGGGTAAAGTAAGGAATGATTCAAATATAATATCAAGGGTTTTGTTGTCAAGAATGATTATTTGGGGAAATGGAACTATAGATCAATTCCCAAACTGAAATTTAGAAGTTATATTTTTTGCATTCCTAAATTTATCAATTTTGCAAGTTTCAGTATGATGGATCTCTATTTTATTCTTTCTTGAATTTGATTCCCTAGGCTTTTTAGGCATTCTTTCTTTTCTCTCTTTTTCAGAAGAAATGTCCTAATTCTTGTTAGAGCAACGAATTTCAGGCTTGGGTTGTTCACCTTTGAGTAAGCTGATTTCATCTCGAAGCTTTTGGACCTCTGACCTGAAGGATTCTATCTCCCTACTCAGTTCATCAATAATAAAAAGTAGAACACGAATAATTTTGGCATACTTTTCATCCTCTATCTTGTCAGGATTGATACCAGAGAGACCAGTAATTGTGTGAGAGCTTCAGGAGTCATCTTTATACCCAAACGAACATGAAATCTTCGAATAACAGACACAAAAAATGAAAATGCTTTCAAGCATTTTCATGCTAAAATGTGAATATGTGTAAATGGAAATACTATTATATTTTTCCTGTGATTGGAAGTCCCTCATATTTGAAGAGGATACGATTACTTCCCATTACAACTTTCCATTGCTTCTGAGTAATAGGGTATTTACCAAGGTAAAAAGGTTCCTTTAACCCTAATTTGACAGAATTAACTAATTGAGAAAGTATTTTATTACATAAAACATAGTGCGCATCGACATAGAATTTTTTAGTAAAATGAAAATAGCAAAAATCAGAGAACCTAGCATAGAAACTTCAATTGTATAAAGTAAACAGAAGCATGAAACTCAGTTATTCATTTAAACATTTATGCTTCTGTCAAATTGGTTAAAAAGGTGATCATGTGCTTGACCCTCCTCCTTTAAGCTTCACAACCCAGTAATCTTTTTTCCCGTGGTTTCCAGTTATATTGCCATCTTTTGAATTTGAGTAACCGACAACGATATAACCACTGTCGGAAATTTGCTGGATGCTTAATGGAACTTCACTTGAGTTTCCTCCCAAGTACTTCTGCCATATTACATTCCCACTTGTGTCCAGTTCCACGATCAAGTCATCGCTTTTCCCGTGGTTTCCAGTTACATTTCCATCTTTTGAATCGGACCAACCGACAACGATGTAACTACCGTCAAAATTCTGCTGGACACTCAATGCGCCATCCCCACCTGAGCCTCCAAGGCACTTTTGCCATTCTATATTCCCTTCAGTATCCAGTTTAACAACCCAACAATCACTGCTCCCGTGGTTTTCATTTACATCACCATCATTTGAATCAGACATACCAGCAACGATGTAACCACCGTCAGAAGTCTGCTGGACACTGTATGCACAATCAGATATTGAGCCTCCAAGACCCTTTTGCCAATCTATATTTCCTTTAGTATCCAATTTCACAACCCAGTAATCGTTTATTCCATGATTTCCTGCTACGTCGCCATCTTTTGAATCGGAGTGACCAGCAACGATATAACCACCGTCAGATGTTTGCTGAATGCTGTATGCAAAATCATATCCTGAACCTCCAAGGCACTTTTGCCAATCTATATTTCCTTTAGTATCCAATTTCACAACCCAGTAATCGTCTTTTCCGTGATTTTCAGTTACATCGCCATCTTTTGAATCGGAGTGACCAGCAACGATATAACCGCCATCAGATGTTTGCTGAATGCTGTATGCAAAATCATATCCTGAACCTCCAAGGCACTTTTGCCAATCTATATTTCCTTTAGGATCCAATTTCACAACCCAGTAATCGTCTTTTCCGTGATTTCCAGTTACATCGCCATCAGTCGAATAAGAGGAACCGGTAACGATATAACCGCCATCAGAAGTCTGCTGGATATCCCGTGCGCCATCTTTATCGGAGCCTCCAAGGCACTTTTGCCATTCTATATTCCTTTCAGTATCCAGCTTCACAACCCAGTAATCGTCTTTTCCGTGATTTCCAGTTACATCACCATCTGTCGAATTGGATTGACCGACAACGATATAACTGCCATCAGAAATCTGCTGAGCACCAACTGCAAAATCATCGCCTGAGCCTCCAAGTAACTTTTGCCACTCGATTTCAGGTGCCGGCTTTGCGGAAGCTACAGAGTTGTTATTATTCCAATACACCATCGTTAACATTCCAAATAATACAAAAAACAGGAACATTCCAGTAACTAATTTTTGTTTATTAGATTTTAGTATCAATATCCATATGGCTTCTTTCTCTTTTTTCCTTTCTAGGACTTTTTTTTCTCTTTTCGTCCTTTCCTGATCTTCACTACCCCTGCAGAGTTCTTCCTGCTGCTTTCTTTCCTGTTCTTTTTTTCTTCTTTCCTGATCTTCTCTTTGTTTTATTTCCAGGGCTTCGTTCTCTTTTTTCTGTCTCTCTTCTTCTATTTGCCTGCTAATTTCGTCCTTTTGCTTTTTTTCCCTATCTTGTTTTTCTTTCTTTTCTTTATCCTCTTCTTTCTGCTTGCTTCGGCACTTATCTAGGTCAATTCTTTTCAATTGCTGCACAGTTTCAATATAATTCTCAACCAAAATTTCGCCATTTAGAAGAGATTCTAAATTATCAAATATAGTGGCATCGACTGACTCTAGAGGAGAAGAAGTCTCATAATATTTCCTTAGAATTGTCTGAGATTCGCTAAGTATAATGGGAGGAAGTTGGGCACTGAATTCTTCAATAAGCTTTTCCTTTTTTGATTCATATTCATTTTCTCTAATTAGTTGAAGATTTCTCCCAATGAAGATATTCCCTTCTATGCTCCCTTTCTTCGCGGGGGATTGGGAGCAACTCTCAGTTGTCTTTTCAAAAGCGTAGTTGTACAATTCATCAATGGATATTAAACCGTCTTTATCTTTATCAGCATAACCTTTCTCTAATCCTTCTATTAAGTAATAGGTAAAGAAGCTGTGTCCTAATTCATTGTCTTCCATTGCCGTCGGAGCGCCAGCTGACCCTGTTGACGTGAGAATGACCGTACCTCTAGAGGAATAACTGGCAAGCTTTTCTTCGATGTCTGTATCCTTTGCTCCAGCACCTGCGCTATAACAGCAATCCAATACTATAACTACAGAAGCCTTCTCAACCTGTGGGTACTTCAGGCAATCACTTATAAAATCAAAAGGTACTGTAGATGTCTTCATTAATTTTTCGTTAGTATCTTTGAAAATAAGATAAAGATTGTTTCTATAATCTTTTTTCCCATGTCCAGAGAAATATATAAAGATTAAGTCCTCTTGGTGTGTATTTGTAAAGAGTGTTTCAAGTTCGATCGATGCCTCTTTGCTAGTTTTATCAATGAGAAGAATAACATCGTCAAAATCACATATATTCTTGTTCTCGAGGATTTCCTTCATTTTGGTAGCATCAGCTACTGCAAACTTCAGTTCTTTATCTGAATTCGGATAATTATTCCCAATAACAAGCGAGAGTCTCTTTCCAACCATAGAGGTTACCATTAAAATTATTCAGTAGAATTATTAAAAAGACTCACTGCATCACATATTGATAAATTCGGATTTTCATCAAAATACTTTTGTAATTTTGGGAGGGTTTGTTTCGTAATTTTAGCTATACTCCCATCAGGACATTTTATCTCAATATTAGAATCTGGTCTATAGTAATGCCAGTTTTTAATTGCTTCAAAAACGATCTCGACAAAAATTTTTGCAGTAATTTCAATGAATATGGCATGGCTGAAAAGAGTAATCACATCAGCTTTTTCTCCCTTACCACCTTCAAGAGTCAAAGGCTTTATAGAACCTTCTGGTAGTGCTCTAGATATTTCATCATAAAGATACCAGCATTGATCCTGCCAGTATTCTGAAAGATTATCCACGTTATCTGACTGTAATATGATTTGGAAGCTACTTTTATCAGGAATCTGATCCATTTTACCATCTCAAAGCCCTTGAATCAATAACTCGAATCGATGAATAGATGACTTCCTTTCTTTAACAGTAACTTTGTTTTATATCAAAAAGATTTCGAATTAACTCTGTTAAGCGGATTCTACCTTCAATTGCGAAAATAGTTGAGTATGGCATAAAGAACGTAAGTCAAAACGCAAAAGTGCAATTATTTTGTATTCTCTCCAAATTTAAGGGAAAATTTTCTAACCAGAAAAATACACAATAATTTTGTCGCACGGTTAGGAAGTTTAGAAGATATTTAAGATCCATATTATCAGTTTATAATTTCGTATAATCTATATCGTAACCTGCTGCACCTAATTCTTTTGCAAGAGCAAGTTTCCAACCATTGTTTGAATCATAAAGGGTATACAAGCTTCCAAAGATGTCAGATGGAAACTCAAAATTTTCTCCAGTTTTAAGTAGAGCACAAACATTTTCTCTACCTAGCTTCCCAAGAAAATAACCAAGTTCTAAAATCACGTTTTGCCGGGCTCTATAACTCGCAGATTCTGGTTCCTGATCTTTTTTATAACCTTTATCGTCGGGAGAAAGGAGAACTACAGCAAAAGATACGTTTTCAGAGCAACTTTCAAACTTTTCAATGATTGTTTTCCCACGATTTGCCTGCTCGTGTAAGATAATTGGCTCAAAACCTATGTTTTTTAATGTCCGAGCTACTGCTTCTTTCATCCCATCGTCATGACCATGAACAACAAAAATCTGATTAGTCTTAGGTTTTACCTCTTCCATTTTTTCACCGAATTTCTTATTCTTATATCCAGGCTCTCCTTTAATGAGATCCTCAGTAACATCTTCCCCTTCCTTGGTCACGAGCCACTCATTTGAGATTTGTGGTGCTACGGCTTTTTTTGGTCTTTTTGTTCGAATAATAGGTATCAATTCTGCAGAGTTCATTTCTGTTTTATTAATCTTTATCCTCTCGATATCCTCAGGAGGAATACTTTTTCCATTAACAAAGATATTCTCACCATTTTCATACGGAACTATAAATTGACTAAGAAGTTTTTCTTCGCTCAAATCAAGCTTTAATTCATCAGTCACTTTACTGGATTTCTGCCGAATTTTAACGTGGTAGTACATTTTGCCATCCAAAATATCCATTAGATTTTTCCAACTAACCCCTCAAATTTCTTATAATTCTCCACAACCCCATCATCCAGATCAATCTCAATCATCTGATCCGCTTTATGCTGAAGCAGTTCATCATACTTAACGAGCTCTTCAATCTTCTTATTAAGTTTCGAAAGCTCAGTTTCTGCTCTCCCGTTATTTTTGGAATTTTGAATATTCTCTTTTTCCAGAAGCGACCTCTGAGCATCCAGTTTTGATTCAAAATCGAGCAGATAATCTATTCTCATCTTCGCCAATGTAGTTTTATCATACCTGTGCATGTAAACGAGCGCATTGAACGTTTTTCCTTTTTCTGAAGAAGTAAAGAGCCAGTAAATCGGCCTTTTCTTATACATTTTAAGGTGATCGCTGTAGAAGTCCTTCAGGAAATAATCCCTGATAACCTTCTCAGAAGCTCCTCCTTTCTTCGAAAGCGCCCCTGCAATAAAGTCAAGGTTTTCAGAGAGCGTTTCTGCTCCAAAAGTTAGTTTCAAAAACTCCTTAAACCTGCCTACAATATCATCCGTGTAATATTCGTCATCGAGGATCGGAATTATATTATCTTCATCCGGCAGGAAAGAAGCTCCAGATACTTTTTCCTTAAAATCAGCAAGCTTTTCTCCCTGATTTGCAAGTATTAAACCTTCTTTTTCAGGCGAATATCTTCCGAACATGCAGCCGACAGCATAGGATATAAATTCCTTTACGGTATCGGTCAGCAGCAGTTTTTCCAGTTCTTTCTCGCTTTTGTTGTTGCCATAGCGATAATATGGGTTGCATGTCAGCGTGATTTCAGAAAGAGGAACATCTGGGGTCATTTCATCTTGCAGACCATAGGCTTCAATGAAAATGCGGTTATTTTCTTCCTCCAGCCGCTGCATTTCAAGAGTCATTTCTTTCCAGTGAGCGCGGAGTTTGGTGTAGGTTTCAGCGAGTGTTGGCTGACGGAATTCAGGCTTAAGGAGGGGGAGGGCGGTGAAATCCCAAGAGGTTTCGTAGGAATCCCAGTCTTTTCGAGTTAAGAAAACTGCTTTTCTGGCGATTTCATTAATAATGTCTTGAGTTTTATTGTTTTCAATAGTTACCCATGGAAGTCGTCCTATATTTTCGACTTGAAAATTAAGGGTTGGATTCATTGCTTTGAGAAATTCGAAAGCTAAGCCAGAACACATGAAAGCTCCAACTTGCAATAACTGACTCGCCTCTGGAAAAGCACACGAACCACCTACGTCAAAAATGAAACCAGCATCAGAAATTCGAACACCAAACTTTGATGAGCTTATAAATGTCCATGTCAAACAAGGTTTAAAGTAAAAAGCCTCGTTGGAAATCTTCCAACCAAGATTATTCCAACTTAGCTGTGGATATTTTTCTAGAGTTTCTTTTTTAATCTCAAAACCATTGTTTTCCCAGTTGACTATGTATTCGTTATTTCCGTACCACTTTCTGAATTCACCTCCTTTATTGTAGGGAATCCACTTTACATTCTTGTCGATTACTTCTATTGAGGATTTACATCCAGGTACAAAGCAAAACTTGGAGACTTCATACCACAAACGCAAATATTTTGCATTATCCCCCGTTCTCATCCCAATCTTAGCAGGTGCGATCGAAGTCAATGGATTACCGACTTCAAAAGCTCTACGAAAAGTTTGTGATGCCCAATAAGCAATCGGACTCCCCGGAATCTTCTTGAAGTCGGCGGCGGAGGCGCGGAAGGGTTCAGTTCTTTTTGCTTTCAGTTCAGCTTTCTTATCTGCTTCACAGTTTCCGTCAACCAGCCGCAGATAAGCTCCTTTATACTCAGGGTTTTGGGCATTTTCAAGGACAAAGGCAGTTGTTGAAACGACCTCTCCCCCGATGCTGTCAAAAGCCCGAGCCCCGAGGTGAGCCATAGTTAAAATGGTGTCGTTGTTCAGGATGCTTTCACGGAGTTTTTCATAGGACGAAAGGAACATCCAGCTTTGCATGGTAATCATCGAGACCATGCCTTTTTGCAGTGCAAGGTCACGGTTGCGTTCTATAAACATGGCAAAAAAGTCGGATTTGCTGTCCGGGTAGTTTTCCTGAGCAAAAGCCCTCAGTTCATTGTTCATGCCTTTGCCGCCCATGTACGGCGGGTTGGCTATGACCACGTGGTATTTCGGGCTGAGGTAGTCGGCCTGCTTCAGAGCCTTCAGGACATTCTGGTGAGTTGAAAGCTGGGAGAGGTTGCCGGATAGGTTTTTCGATTTTAGAAGGTGCAGGAGGCTTGATACGTCTTTTGCAGCCGGGCGTATAAGTGAACCGAAATTGTCGGCTTCGGCAAACTGGAGCAGAGTATCTCTCTGCGCGCTGGTGAAAAGGTCACTTCCGACTGCATCTATGTAAGCGTTGAGTTCCCCTTCCTCAAAGGAGACGTTTTCCAGCATGCAGATGTTGGGGTGGGCCTGTTTTTTGAAAAACTGGCGGTCTTTGGCTCTCGCTTTCATGGTCAGTGCAAAGCCGGCGAGTTCTCCCGCGCGCCTGTCGATCTCGATTCCGAATAAGTTTTTGGTCAGGATCAGTTCAGGGATTTCGGAGGAGAGATAGCCTTCTTCTTCGTAAATGGTGTAGAGGAGGTCAAAAGCGTAGACCAGCATGTGCCCCGAACCGCAGGCCGGGTCGCAGACCTTGAGTTCCTCAGGGGAGTTGATTTTCAGAAAATCGGTTTCGGGTTGAACCTGCGGGTCAGGTTTTATGTAATACTCCATATGGTCGGCAAGGGTAGAGTCCGGGCGGTTGAGCATCCACAGGCGGCCGAGGGAGTTTTCCACAAGATAGCGGACAATCCAGTGAGGGGTGAAAAGCTGGGTGACGGCAGGGATGTTTTCCTTGCTGATCTTGACGTTTTTCTTCAGGTCGGCAAAGACTTTGTCCTTCTTCGGGGCGATGTAGTCCTGATAGATCCAGCCAATTATCTCTACTTCGTGCCAGTCCTCGTCCGGGATAATTGAGTTGAGGTCTTGCAGGACCGAGCCGGTATGGAGGAGCTTGTCAGGGAAGAGGAGTTCGGTGTAGTCCTCTATTTTTTCGAAGAGGAAGGGCATGGTGTCATGCAGGTAGTTGCAGAGCTTGAGGATGAGGCATTTATAGAGTTCCTCATTTTTGTTTTCGGCTTTGAGGTCAAAGACCTGGTCCCTGTCGAGGTCCAGAAAGTCAAGTTTCAGGGCATTTGTCAGGAGGTCGGGCTCGGTTTTGTCCGGGTCGGCGGAGGTAAAGACTTTGATCCGGTCCGGGAGGCAGCCGTTCATCTCCATGAACTTGAGGGCGACCAGCCGGTTGAACCAGGTGTAGGTCGCTTCCTCCATGACCTGTTCGTAACCTTTTTCCTTGATCTGTTTTACAAGCTGGGAGCGCTGCTCCTTTATGCGGGCGTTGAAGACTTTTCCGTTTATGATAACGGAGTCTGCGTGCTCTTCTACGGCATGGATCTTTTCGGAAGAGATGCCGTAATGGGCGGCCCTATTTTCAATCTCCTGCCTGAGTTTTCCGCGTATGGCGTTTGAAAAATCCATTATTGCTTTTTTGTCCATTTTTGCAGTTTGGCCCATTATTTCATTTTCGTCCATTTTTATCCGGCTCCCCTTTAGACCCTTATGTTCTTCTCCTCAAGGATTTTCATCAGTTTTCCCCTGAGATTTTCCACGTATTCATCAATGTCTGCACTGATTTCAAGCAGCTTTTCGGACTTGAAAAATGAGATATTCGAGATGAATTCGGTATCTCTATTGAGGTTAAGCGTAACCTTGGCCGGGGGTCTGACCAGGGTTGTTGCTTTTCCCGGAGTTCCGGGATTTGCGAGATCTACAGCAGATATATCTGTACCATCCGTACCCTGACTGCCCTGTCCGGAGGTGTTTCCTTTTTCGTTTACATTTTCAGTTCCGGCCCCCTGTCCTGCTCCCTGTCCGTTTTCGTGCCCGGATGTTCCATATTCCTCTTTTGCCTTCTTTTCCCTGAGTATGCGGCTCCGCTCATCGATCTGCCTGTAGGCATCTTCACGCATGTACGTAATTCTTGAAAGCTGGCTCTCGACAAGGGCGCAGTCCTCGGCTTTTTCCGTGAAGCTTTCTACCTCTTTGAAAGGTCCGAGCGTGGATTCCACGAATTCCGGCGTGAACTCTTCTCCCGAAAGGGCCCGCTTGAGCTCTTCAAGTACGCCTGTAAGGCACTGCATAACTTTTTGTTTCTGGGCTGAGAGGGATTCCTTAATAGAGTCTTCCACTTTTCTTCCCAGGGGGGTGAGTTCCTTTATGCGGGAGTACGGGTTTTCCAGGCTCAAAATAGTGTAGATCTCTCCAAGGCTTGCTTTTGCCTCTTCGTCAAGGAACTGGACGTTTCTGTAAAAAATCGGGTACTGCTTTGCAGCCTGCCTGAAGATCTTTACCTGGGTGCCGCCAAAAAATGCCCTAACAGGCTCTGCGCCCGTATAGAGAGCCTCAAAATCGTTTTTGCTGGCTGCAACTGCCCTGAAAAAGGAGGAAGGGTCGGAGTGGTCCAGCAGGCCCTTTATGAACTGGCTGTAGGCTTCTATTTCCGTTTTCCCGGGGTAGCGCTTTTCCTCTTCATATTTGGCTGCGATTTCCCGGAGGGAGGAAAGTTCTCCCGAAAAGGTTTCTTTTGCAGTATTGTAGAGTTCCAGTTCCTTTTCCGGGATGTTTATTCTTTCAAATTTTTCCCTTAAAAGCAGCCTGACCGCCTTCAGGTCTTCTTCTCCGGTCTTTTCCCTGATTTCAATGACCAGTTTGTCGGCTTCGTCTTTTCTTGTCAGGTGTTTTGCTGCGGTTTCGGGGTCGTTGACAATGTATCTGGCCTGGGAGCGGAGTTTTATTTCTTCCCTCATGTAGAGGACGGCAACAAGCCCGGAAATCGTCATCTCCTTCCAGCCGTAGGGCTTCTTCATGAAGTGTTCCTTTACATCCTTGAGGACGATTCTCCCGCTTCTCTCATGCCTGATCTTAATATACTCAAGCAGGTCGTTCAGGGCGAACTTATTGGTCTCGCTGTCCTTAATCCCGTACTTTTCAAGATCGTCCGAACGCAGGACTCTCAGGACATCGCTATCGCTTTCGTAGTCCCTTGTTATATAGTCGGCTTTGCTGTAAACGTTTGTAACCAGGAGCTCAAGCCCTTCTTTTATGCGTTCTTTCGGGTTTTGTTTCCCGATTTCTACTTCCTTGTTATCGACGAAGACCTTTGCATTCGAGATCCCCTTTTCGATCAGTTCCACTGTTTTCTTTCTCGCATTTTCGGCATCCTGCTGTTTTGTAGCAAGGATGTTCTTGATCTCCTGGTTGTTCCTGTTCGTGTTGTTCTGCTTGAGGTATTTCTCAATTTTCAGGTAGGACCTTATCTTCTCAATAAAATCGTTTTCAGGGAACACAAAAAGCAGGGTGTCCTCAGAATCGATATTGCTCAGGCTGTACCCGTCCAGGGACTTCTGGCTTCCTTTCCTGAAGTACTCTTCCGAAAGCGGGGTCAGGAACTTTACGGTAAGGTCGGTATTCGGGGAGGTTTTATTCCTGTCGTCAAGGGCTTTATTGAACTTGTAAACCTTATGGGCCTGCGGGCAGATGCCTTCCTTAGTATTATATAGGGTCTCGTAGACCTCGTCAAGGATCTGGTGGTTTTCTACTTCAATCCTTTTGATTTCTTTATTGATCTCCTGTTCTTCATTTGTCAGGAAATAATACCTGTCCTCGGACTTGCTAATCAGGGTCTGTTCTTCGAGTTTCCGGAGTGATTCGGCAATCCTCTGCCTCAATTTGATCTTGTCCTCATCAACCGAAGAAATAGAAAGCACTGTCAGGTTGTCCAGGTTTGGCTCAACTTCCTGAATGCTCCTGATCATGAACAGGATTTCCAGAAGCTCGCAGTCCTTCTCATTAAGGTAATCATTTTCCGTTGCCTGAGTAATTGTCTTTGCTATGATAGGGTCCAGGAAACCTTCAATCGTTTTATAAAAAACGTGGAACGGAATCAGCAGTCCTATATTTTCCTCGCAGTGGTTTACGGTTGATTCCTTGAATGCGCTGAGCATGGACCGCTCCCCCTGCGCCAGGTGCTTGCCCGTAAACCCGGTTTTCCTTATCCTCTCAAAAACCTTCTGCACAAGGTTGAACTGGTAAGGGACAAAGGGATACACACTGACAAAGTCCTCTTCTCCCCTGTAGACCTTCATCTCAGTTCTGTTCGAAAACGAGAGCAAATTTTTAAGGATTGTCTGTTTTTCAGCATAGTAGGAAGCAAGCACATCCCCATACTCTTCTTTTTTACTCAGGATCCTCTTCTTGATAACCTCGTCCACGTTTGCACTTGAAAGGTTCAGTCGGGTGTTAAAGCGTCCCTGGATCTTGGAGAAGTCATACCCCTTCACATGTTCCCTGGTAACGGTATCAATATCAGCCTGAGAGGTCACAATAACCCAGGCCTTTCCCTGCAGCTTTGTCCCCAGTTCTTCGACTATGGTCTGGAGGTTTAGCATCAACTCGCTGTTTTCTCCTATATACTGCCCGATTTCATCTACGAGGAAAATTACCTGGTGCCCTTCTCCCTTTGATTTGCAGTATTTTTCAAGCTTTTTTGCAAATTTCTCCACACTCAGGGTGTAGTTTGCGCCATCATTCTCAATCAGCCGGACAGCAGCCTCCCTGCTCATGTAGCCGCAGCTTTCAAGGGCTTCGATTATGGGGTCCTGTTCAAAAATGTAGGTATCTCTTCTGCTTTCCCAGCTTTCCCCTTTTATGCGCTCAAATTCGGATTTGAAAGCTTCATAAAGCCCTTTTTCTTCAAGGTCTTCCTCAAGTTCCGCAATCCAGAAGACGTCCCCCAAATACCCCCTCATCTCATTGAAAGCTCTCATGAAGATGTTTACTATCTGTTCGTCTCCCTTGTTTACGGTGTTGGCCTTGGAATCGATGTTGAACAGAATTACATCTTTACTGCCTGTAGTCACTGCTTTTTCAATGTTTCCGTATATCATGGGGTCATCTATTTTTGTTCTGAAAAAGTCGAGTGCTGTTTTTCCCTGAACAGTTCTGTTTTCCAGCAGATAAGAAAGGATTTTTAGAAAGTGTGATTTCCCCGAGCCGAAGAATCCGGATACCCATACTCCTGTTTTATCAGTTGGCTCCTGCGTAGCTGTGGTATAATTTCTAAAAAAATCATCGAAACGTTTTCGGACTTCTTTTGTTACAACATATTCATCAAGTTCCGTGTAGACGCTCTTTTCGTCTCCCTGATCAACCTTTATAACCCCATTGACATCTCGCCGGATGTCTTTCTCGAATAAATCTTCTATTTTTATTTCTGCTGTCATGTTAAGCACTCTGGACAAAAATCAACAAGTATAGAATACAAAATAATTTACTCTGTAATCTGGAAATTCTCAATTTCTTATTTGACCCTACCAAAACCCGGAGAAAACCCCATATTAACTTGCATCAGGCATTAACGGAAAAGCCCTGTAGTAGTTCTTGTTTTTGAATTCCCCGAATAAACTCAGGTCAAGTCCGCTGAATTTTCCAGGATAGAATGTGATCAGTGGTTTTTTTGCAGTTATGGAGTGAAGGTTGTTGAGAACGGAATGCGCTCTGATCATCGGCCAGGCATTTCCTATTCTCGTAAGAAAAACAATCTCAAAGTCGTCGCATAACCTGTTTGCAATCTCATTTTTTATAACTTCAGGCTTCAGAATTATTTTCACTTTTTCGAGTAGAGCGTCTGAACCTTTTTTCTTCTCAAAAAGTATTAACTGTTCCTCAGTAATTTTCTGGGACAAAATCTCAAGACAGAGCTTGTACAGATCGATCTCAATTATTTTTATTGAATATTTACTTTCAAACACAGGGATCAGTTTTTCGACAGTATCCCTTACAAGGAGCTCCTTTTCAGGTTCGTAATCAAATATCCAGAATGGAATCTCATTTCCCAGCCCCTTGCATTCCAGGAAATCATTCGTTTTTATCTTTTCTTTAAATGCTTCAAGGCGTTCTTCAAGTATCATATATTCCATCCAACCCTTTATGGCGGAATATTTAAATAAAGAGATAATAAACCTTTCTAATTAGTTGCTTCTTTAAAAAAATTCAGTGCTTTTTATTATATTACTTTTTTTATGCCTGCCTAATCTTTGCTTAATATCTTATACAATTTCTATTTACACGCAAACCTTATAATGTCTACAACTTTATTAATAAACGAATCAAACAGAAATCCCTGTCTCACAGCTGGTAAAAACAGTATCAACCATTATTCTCCAGTCTTAGGTCACTATATGCGTTTTGTCACACAATCACATGGCTGGCAAATCTTTCCTCTGCTGCTTGTCAGTGGGGCGGCTAAAAACAAAAATAGAGTTACAGTCCATCCCCCTGGGCGAAGAGAAAAAAGTTACTTCTCAATAAGGGCAAACTCTCAAAACCAGTCGTATTCTTTCTTTCGTATCCTGGTAAGGGTCGAGCAAAAATTTTACTCCAGCAGGGTGCAGCCTTACTTCAAAATCCAGACTTCATCACGGGGTACGTGCTTCTCTTTTTCTTCATTATGTCGCTGTTGTCCGGAAGATCTAGCACACTAAAATGTACGATAAAATTTAGGCTCTTCGCTGTTTAGATATGAAACAAGACGGTTTAATGCAGTTGTTTTGCCTGACCCTAGGTGGCCGGTGAAAAAAAAGTTTTATTGGTTCGTGAGTTTCAAGGCTAAGTTCAAGGCGGATTTATAGTTTTTCAATATTTGTTTCGTTCTGGTCTATTTCTACATAGTAGTTTTCCAAATCATCATTTTGAAGAGCTTTATTTGGATTAAACAAGTGGTAGAACTTTTTGTTTTGCAAATAGTTTAGCTTTGAATAATTCTTAAGTTTTCGGATATGTTGCTTCGTTGCAGACTTCACGGAAAGACCGCTCTCCTTCGTCGAGCGTGAAGTTGTCAAGGGTCCTGAAAAGCAATATTCTCAAGCCGGCTGTTGTGAGGAATCATGTGGACTGTTAACAGATCGACTCTCTAATTTTAGTCAACGTTCCACCAAGATTTCTAATATATTTAATTATAATTATATTATCTGTCGCAAAGGTTTACACTTAATTTTTAGAACGAATCAAAAGCACACTGTCTTAGAAGATGTTGAAGAGATCCTCTCTTTTCGAAGTGTAATTCTTCTTTTTTAGTGTAATTCTTTGCGAGAATAACTATAGCTGACAGGGGGATATGGTATATGAAAAATTATATATTAGTTATACTGCTTGGCGTTTCGTTCATAATGTTAACAGGAACTGGCCTCGCGCAGAATGAAACATCTGATTCGGAGGCTTTTCGACAGGCTTTAGAACAGGACGGATTCACTGTACAGGACGGTGAGCTGGGATACTTTGATCTAATCAGATTATTAGAGGAAGGAGTATTGCCTTCTGCATATGGAAACAATCCCACCACAAAATATGTGGCGTTTTTTGTTCCAGCGGCATCTGGTCATGAAGTAGATGAACGGATTTCTAAATTAACAAGTACACTCGGGATGAGTGGGAATACAACTCCTTTCTGGAACCTTGGTCCTGATGAAGCCATTGTTTTCGTGGGAAGAACCCCGCCGGAATGCAGGTACTTCAGTTACGATAATTACATAATGCACAGGACATATGGGAATGAGAAAAGATGGCTCTTTTCCAATATAGCAGATACGTTGAACAGCCTGGTTATCAAAACCGAAGGGACTCCGAATGGGTCGTCTGGAAATCCTTTCAATCAAACCACGGTAATAATCATTACGGCTGACAGAGGCATTGATCAACGCATCCGGGCTGCTGCTCAATCAGCGGGGTATTCGGATAACATAACCAACACCCAGATGCTTCCCTCATCCATATTAAACATGGGTCTGGAGAATAACTCCGATACATTTGCCGCATTTGTCCGCCCGGCTCTATATAATGACACGCAGGCTGGTGATGATTACATCAATAATACACCTGCAACTGTTTTCCGGATTACTCCCAACGAATCTACGGAGCTGGACCCGTTTGATTATCCGGAGCTAAGGGTCCGCGGAACCGGGCAAACAGAGTTTGAGCTTACGGATGATCTAGAAGAGCTAAGGGTTGCGATTCTTGACAAATATAACGAATCGAATGCCACAGAACTTCCGACCAGTCAGGCAGTTCCTGTAGGGAGTGACGCTATTCAGAGAGGAATTAACGCTGTAGGTCCTAACAACGATGCATGCTATCTATGGACAGCAAACCAGACGGTCTCTTCGCCGACACCTCCTTTCTTTAACACCTCACAGTACTATCCTTTCCTGCAAGACCCGGTAATTACTCTGGGCAACGATACCAATGAATTCATAATCGTCTATGGGGTTAACCATGTAGCCACAGGAAAGGCGACGTACTCAAACTTCGCAATATACGGAGCTGATGTGTGGAATGGTGTCAGAGCAATCACAGACGCAGATTTCAGCGGGTCTGCTGAGGAATATCTCCCTGACAATCCCAATGCGAAATACCTTTATGTCTACAAACTCGCAAGGAACTGCAGCGAAGGTGATCAATACTGCTATGAGGTTCCCTCCGGTGTGGGAGTTCACGGCATAGAGCCGGATCAACCACTTTTTGTTGCCTGGAGGGCCTACATGGAAAACTCTACAAAAACCGGGCCAGCCTACTCAGAGATCGTGTACGATAGGGC
>NZ_JJQY01000083.1:0-13450 GCF_000979295.1 Methanosarcina sp. 1.H.T.1A.1
TATTCGTCGGCAGCGTCAGATGTGTATAAGAGACAGGATGTGTACTGTACACAACAAGGAAAAAAATAGTGGATTTCATGAAATAAAAATTGAACTGGAATATTACCCAATTGTAGAATTTGAGATTGTTTTGAGAAAGCTTGAAGGCCTGAATTTTGTGTTTTAGAGGTAAAAATGGAAAATATACTTCTCACTATTTTGCAATTGAGCCTGTTCGAAACCCTCTGCGTCACAGGCTCTCTGATCCTTATCGGCTTCATCCTGGGGTTTATTGAGAATAGAGCCAACTTCTATATCCAGAGTGTTTTTGGCCTGAAAGGAATTATGATTACAGCCTGGATAGGTACCCCAATCCACGAACTTGGCCACCTGCTGATGTGCTATCTTTTCAAGCATAAGGTAAATAAATTCAAGCTCTTTAACCTGAGACCCCGGGACGGAATTCTTGGATACGTCAATCACAGCTGGAACCAGAAAAGCCTCTACCAGAACATAGGAAACTTTTTCATAGGCATGGGCCCCATATTCAGCGGAACCTTTACCCTGATCCTCGGGATGTACCTTTTCCTGCCTGATTCTTTCGCCACTTTTGCAAACTATCTGACCCTTGGCTCCGGCCAATTTGACTCCCGGACGTTAGAAAGTATTTTCGTGCTGACAGCCCAGCTTTTTAAAAGCATTTTTTCGACAGAAAACTTAACCTCAGCCAGTTTCTGGATCTATTTTGCCCTTGCAATCGCAATCTCTTCCCATATAGCCCTGAGCAAAGAAGACCTTAAAGGAGCAGGAAGAGGTCTGGTCACAATATTTTCTTTCATTTTGCTGGTAAATGTGATTGCCCTGCTCCTAAATATTGATTTATCCGGTTGTTTCACGGGTATTCTGGCTCTCAATATTTACCTGGTGGCATTTTCAATGGTTTCGGTTGTGTTTTCTTCGATCAGGCTGGTTATAAGTGCTTTTGCTTATACTCTTGTGTCCAGAATCATCTGATGTGCAGCAATTTCCCTCGTATAGTCAGGCGTAAAATTCTGGCTAAATGTAAAATTATAGTCTGAATGTACCAGAAAATGTGATTTCATTGACCCATACAACCTTATTCGCTATCTTGGGTCGTTCTTGTCACGCTCGACGCAGGAGAGCGGCTTTCAAAGGAAAAAGAAAAGAAAGAAGCACAGCAAGAAAGTGAATAAGCAAAACCAAAAAGTGAAAAAGCCAAATATCCTGTCAGGATGCGAATGGAATTAAAACTCTCTGAAAAACACTTATTTTCAAGTCTCTTTTTTAGTCTCAGTTTTCTGTCTTTCTTTCTTCGACTTCGTTTTTTTTGCAGGGCCGCCAGGCAAACTGGCGGAGGCGCTTATATTTACCTATGAATCAGAAATCGGTTTTCGGGTTTAAGGAAAGTGTTCTCTCAGCCCGTGGACATTTTTTCAGCTTATTGTCCCTCTCTAATGAGTGTCGTTTGTTGGTCGCTTTTGATCTGGCTGACGGCAGGCCCAGACCCAGTGCGGTGCAGGGAGAGAAAACTGAGAGATTCTCTATCCAGATCCCCGAAGAGGTATGCCAATAATCAGGGACCGGCTATTTATGAGAAATTGAAAAATCCAGATAATTACCTCAAATAAGGCAACAAAAGGTTTACTGTTAAATTTTAGCCTTTACAGGACTTTACATTAAACTCCTCATTGAAGGCTTTAACAATTGAGAGGCGGAGGAATTTTGCAGTTGAAAGGATTTCTTCGATTTTCTGCGGGTCCCGGATAAGTTTCTGGTTTCCCATTGGTTTCACCTTGAAGAGATTGTTTGCTGAGAAATGCTCTAAACTGATAAAGGGCGTTTTAAACAGGATATTTTAATTGATAAGAAGGCCATAAATTGATAGTTTTTTATTTTTATCTAAATAATCACATACAAAATGTTCTGAGATTGAATGAAACGGTTTTTATAGTTAACAGCTCTTAAATCTAAATTGGAGCAGTAAAATGAACGCAAAACAACTTATCTATGCAATTATATCCATTGTTATCGTTTTATTGATCGCAATCGGCATGTTCCTGTATTTGCCCAACCCCTTCATGTGAGCTGCTTTTTGAGGAAGGAAAAGCTTTCTCAACTCACATTTACTCTTCTCGGTTCATTTTCATTCCGGATCTTTTCTAGTTTGCTGCCGAATCCTGAGAATTATGAATTCTGAGGGTTTCACCGGTGCAAAACCTACAAGAATGTTGACAAATCCCTGATTGAGATCATTTTGAGTGGTTGTTTCCCTATCGCATTTTACGAAATAGGCTTCCCGGGGAGTTTCTCCGGCAAACGCACCCTGTGTGAACAGGTTGTGCATGAATTCCGCGATGTTCAGGCGCAGTTGTGCCCACAGAGGCTCAGAGTTTGGTTCTAAGGCAGCCCACTTTGTGCCCCTTAAGAGACTCTCTTCAAGGTATAATGCGAGGCGGCGGACCGGAATATATTTCCACTCGCTGGCATTGGTATCTGCTCCATCAAGGGTGCGGGCTCCCCAGATCACACTACCTCTGGCAGGAAATGTCCGCAGGCAATTTATCCCATACCTGTTAAGCTCTCCATTTTCAGCATCTGTAAGGGTGCAGCTTAATCCACGGATCCCCATGAGGACCGCATCCGTGCCTGCAGGAGCCTTCCAGACACCCCGTTCTTTATCAGTACGGGCAAAAATTCCCGCAGCGGCACCGGCGGGTGCGAATTCTTCGACCGGGTTATTTTTTAAGGGATTTACCATTTTTATGCGCGGGAAAAAAAGGGCTGCATTCTTTTTACCGGACGCCTGGGCTGAGACCTGCATTGACATCTGCAGTTTGTCCCGTAAAAAAGCCGTTATTGATCCGGGATCTCTGGCTTCCGCAGGAGGATCTATCAACAGCAGAGCCCTGCGTTTTTCACAATAACTGGCTGCCTTCGCAAGTGTGTCCGGAGCCAGGTCTCTGCCGAAATCCAGAGGAGGTAAACAAAGAAGATTAAAAAGATCGGCTTTTTCAAGCGCATAGATCCCTTTCCCGGTTTCCGGGCTGGCTGGCACGAGGTCTTCGTCACGAATATCGCAGTCACTGTTACTGTAGCTACTATTGTCAGAGCCGCTGCTCCCTGGAATCTCAGATCCGGAGCCAGTTTTGGAGGTCCTGCCCGAGTGAAGTTTGGAGGTCCTTTCCGGGTAAAGGATAGAAGTCTTCTCAGGCGAAGTTCCCTTAACACGCACTATAACAGCGTCTCCGCCGCCATTGAGGAAATACTGATGTACGGCAAAACTCATGGTGCTCTTTTCCCAGAGTCCCCCGAAAATCAGGTCAAATTCTCCGGAGTTATGCACCGGAACAGGCTCATCTACCGGTCCTTTCAGGGCTCTTCCCACAAAAGCAGTAATTGAGGTGCTTATTCCCTTTATCGGACGGGCACACTCGGGAACCTCTTCAACATATACCCCTGGCTGCTTGATCGCAAATGGCATTATATATCTCCTGTTAAAAACCGAAATCAAACTAAATTAAGCACCCTGCCGTTAACGGAAACATTCTTTCCGTCCAGCGAGATGCTTCCGCCCTGCCCGTTGCTGAGTTCTATTCCGTCGGAACCGATCACTATTCTTACACCATCCGAAGTTTCCAGAACAATTTCCCCTTTTTCCGGAGTATCATTCAGCGTAATTGCAGCCCTGGATGTCTTGAAGACCTTCTTCTCAGGCTGGAGTTCCGGAATTTCACCTTTTTCCCAGAAACAGCCGCTCCAGATAGGATGGTAAGGATTTCCTTCCTCAAACTCAACCCAGACGTTTGAACCTGTGGGCGGAAGGGCAAATAGCCCGACATCTATTCCTGCATAAGGCACAGAGGGCATTGCCCAGCCAGTCTCTACTCCTGCCAGTGCAGGAACTAAAACCTTGAGTCTGCCCATCCCCTGCGGATCAGTATTTTCCACAACTTTACCCCGGTATTTCCCGAAATAACTTCCGGATGCAGGGGACGTTGTACTGGTTGTAACTGCAGGATTTCCTGCTGCAACGCCGTCCTTCAGTTCAGGCACGTCCGATGAAAAAGGTTTTTGTGCTTTTTTTCCGGCTGCTGCAGGAAATACCTTCGAAACAATAAAAGCAATCATAACTACTTCTTGTATTTCTAAGTTTAACAACGTTTTCAAAGTGTATACTGTTTGATTTTACCTCTTCAGTCCTGTATAGTTATCCAGCCCCATGATTTTGTCGATTTTAATCTACTCTTCAATTTCAATCTACTCTTCAATTTTAATCTGCACTACATTTTTTACTCAGCTTCCCGATTCTCACATTTAATCAGTTTCACTCTGCCGCCCGTACCCTCCGAATCCTGTTCCATCTCCACAATATATGTGTAATCCGAGATTTCCGAAAGCCCTCCTGCCCCGCCGCCTCCAATAATCAGTGTGTAGACCTTTGCGTTATACTTCTTCTTTGCCTCTTCCCAGCGAGCCAGAACCAGCTCGTCAGAGATTTCGGATCTTCCATCGGTGATAAAAAGCAGGTCTGCACCCTGAAAGTCCTTTTCCTTAAGGGATTTAAGGCCTGAAGCAAGCGCGGTATTGAAATCCGTCCCGCCGCCAAATGTGTACAGCAGAAAGTTCAGGAATTTCTCGGACATCCTTTTCTTGCTGCTGAGCTCGATTTCCAGGTGCTGGCTAGTGGACGCAAAAAGAATAACCTTCATATCCCGCTGCTGAGAGAGCATCAGCTTTGCCATGGCAAGCACTGCAGACTTGGCAAGGGTCTGTGGGGTCCCGTGCATGGAACCGGAGGTATCGACGAGCACAATCATAGGCCCTCTGGGCTTTATGTGGGGAGGACCTGTATAGTGTTTGCCAAGCAGCTGGTAGCTCAGGAGTTTTCCTTCAAGCATATCAGCATAGAATTTCCGCTTCAGAGCCGGGTTAAGGAGCTTTGCGGCTTCCATTGGCAGGAGATTGTTTATCGAGTCTGAAAAGCGAACAGTCTGGATCCTGTTTTTTCCAAAAGGAGAGTAGCGTATGCGGTCAGCGGGGGGGTCAAATTCCCGCCTGCCTATAAAATTCACGATTCTTCTGAGGTCAGGGTTTTTTTCAAAAAAAGCCGAATAATTTTTCAGCATCTTAAGCTGGACATAAAACGGCTCTTTTTTAAGCTCTTTTACGGAATAACTCCAGTTCCTGCCAGGGAAGAGAAGGGCAAGGGTATCGAAAAGGTCCAGGTTTTCTTCCATTTCAGAGATGAATTCCTGCATCCTGCAGTACAGCCCTTCCAGCATCCCGTCAAGAAAACTCTGGCAGCAGTCTTTCTGCATGAAACTGAGGACAGCTTCATAAATGTCGGATTTTCCGGAAACCGGGGAAGGGAGCTGAGAATTCCGGACTGACAAATCCTCTGAATTCCTGCTTTCCCAGAGAAGGAGGGTTTGTTTAAGGATATTTTCAAACTCCCTGAGAATAGCTTCTGTTTCGGCATCAAGCCCCTTAAATAATCCTGTTTTCGAACCTCCGTCCCGGGCTGCTGAAAAGCGTTCCATGAGGTCGTAGATTAGAGGAAGAAGAAGCTTCAGGCAGGCAATTCCTGCTCCTCTGCTCCGTTTTGAAATCTTTTGAAGCCCGGGCCACGGCTTTGAGTTTCTCAGGGTAAGAAAAATAGGGTAAAATGCCCCGAAAAGCCCTATGAACCTTTCAACATCTTTTATCTCATACGGCTGCTCGAAGAGGATTTCAAGGGCGATCACTTCGGCGATTTTCTCGCGCAGAGGACGGGGAATCGTGCGGGGGTAAGCAACAGTGCTTCTCAGCTCTCCTTCAAGCAGGGAAGCTGTCTGTTTCCGGACAGAAAGAGCCTCGTGCCAGAGCCGGTTTCTGGAAAAAAACGAGTAAGATTCGGGAGAGGCTTTGTCCAGATTACTCCGAAAACCGGCTGAATCTTCCGTATCAACACCTCATTTGCTCATCTGAGCTTGAATCTGGACCCGAGCCCTTTCATAAAACCGCTGGCATTGCTGCCTGAATCAGGGACCTGGACTTTTGCTTCCAATTTTGCGGCATGGGGGTCGGAATATCCTGATTTTGCAGACCTGAACTCTCCGGACCTGAATTCTCCGGACCTGAATTCTTTATTCTGCAAACCCAGCAGCTCTGCGATTTCGCTTATCAGGACTTCAGTTCCGGATAGCTGTGCACTTCCGGTGTCATGCAGGAGCAGGGCTTCGTTTCTGTCCGACATTGAAAGCCAGATATTTGCATCCATCAGGTTTCTGAGCAGCTCCTTTTCTTCTTCAAGCCGTTGTTTTACTCTGTTTACTCTGCCAGCCAGGGTTTCGAATTCCTTTTCAAAAACCTCTCTCTGGCTTTGAGACAGGGTGTTTTTCTTTCCCGCACTCTCATGGAGAGAATCAATTTCCCTTACCAGGTTATCATAAGGATAGATCCTCGAATTTCCTTCCTGCCTTAGAGTATAGCTGTGGTTCGGGCAGGCTGTATGGTGGACCTCCAGGTTCTCCCTTAGCTGAAATTCTTCCCCGCAGCTGTCGCAGATAACTCCAACAGAAAGTTCGTTTTTCAGGGCAATATTAAGGGCTGTTTTCAGGTCCTCAGCATCCAGGCGAAGTTTTTCCGTATTTGTCCCGCCGGAAACAACGAGTTTAAAGACCGTTTTCCTGATGGTTTCTCGCTCTTCAGGCAGGTTCCAGAGCATGTGCTGGAGCAAAAGTGCCATTGTCCTGTCAACAGCCGGACACCCGCTACTGCAGGCTGCAACTTTCAGGACCTGGACAATTCTTTTCCAGCGCCGGTCCGAAATTTCAATTTCCTGCAGCCGGAGATTCCTCCTGAGTTCTGTGATTATTACTTCAACATCAGGGTCAACAGGCAGGAAGTTTGCACTTTTGCGGAGCTTCTCGATTTCTGAAACCGGAAGGCTTGCAGTGGGTCTGAAATCTTCAGGTTCCCTGAAAAGGAGGCTTTTGAAGTTTTCATCGTCCTGGATATATGAGAGCCTGTACCTGAACAGGAAACGGTCATAAAGAGCTTCCAGGCTTTCATCCTCTTCCGGAAGTTCGTTTGAAGCCCCGAAAACCGAGAGGAGCGGTACATCCACAATTTCTCTTCCGTTATGGTATTTTCTTTCGTTCAGAATTGTCAGGAGGCTGTTGAGGATAGCGCTGCTTGCCTTGAATATTTCATCCAGTAAAGCAATATGGGCTGTCGGGAGGCAGCCGTCGATATTTCTCCTGAACTCGTCTTCTTCAAGGGCTTTTAAGGAAAGCGGCCCGAAGAGCTCTTCAGGAGTTGAAAAGCTTGTTAAAAGGTAATTATAGAAGTTTCCGCCTTCAATTATCTGGCAGATGCTCCTGGCAAGCTGGGTCTTGGCTGTACCGGGAGGTCCCAGAAAGAGCAGGTTTTCGCCTGAAAGGACAGCAAGGAGAGAGCCGTTGATCTCAGCTTCGCGTTCTTTAAAATAGTCTGTAAATTCGGATTTTATCTCGAGAAAAGTTTCTTTCAGGTTCAAGCCTCCCGGTTTTGTAATAGTTATGAGATAGTTCCGGGATAAAAGAGTTTTCGAGGGCTGTTTTCAGTCTGTTTTCTAAGTCTTTAGTCTGATCATATTTTAAATCTTGCAATTCTGTTTTTTCCGCCCAAATTGCGATTCGGGAGCCCGCCATCCTTTTGGCTTCACTTCGTTTCGCTCAAGGGGTCTAATTTTAAAATAGTGATACAACTGCTCTACGAAGCAGAGATGTTTTTCAGACAATGATAAGAAAAATTCTCTCCGTCTGGTTGTTTTTTGTCTAATGAGTCGATCACAGTAGACGCTGATGGAGGAGCAGATTTCACTTCAATACAGGAAGCAGTGGACTCCGCAAAAGAAGGGGATACGATTCTTGTTATGCCCGGGAAATACGTTGAAAACGTACATATCGGTAAACCTTTGAGTATTATTTCGGGGGCAGGGGCTCCGGAAGAAACGGTTGTTGAGGCTGCTGACAGAAGGGACCATGTTTTTCATATACGCGCTGATAACGTCAACGTTAATGGCTTTACCCTTCAGGGTGCGAAATATGAAGACGATCTATTAGCCGGGATTTACCTGGATAACGTTCAGGAAAGTACAATCCAGGGAAATATTCTGTCGGGCAACTACTACGGGATTTACCTTAAAAAGTCGCGGGAGAATTTGTTAAGCAGAAACGTTGCTTACGATAACAAATACGGAATTCTTCTTTGCGTTTCCAGCGGAGAAAATATACTTGATAGGAACATGATTTCAGACAATTACTATGGGGTAGACCTGGAAAACGCCTGCAATAATAATATTCTTACCGGAAATACCGTATACTCAAACAGGGAAAACGGAGTTATGGTGATCTCTTCCAGCTGTACCGATATAAACAACAATAATATTTCCTCAAACCCAAAGGCAGGAATTAAATTGGATAACTCCAGGGGAAACAGTATATCCAATAATTCGGTTTCTGATAGTGAAAGGGGAATCTTTATCGTATTCTCCGGCGACAACCGGGTAGCTGGCAATTCGGTGAATTCAAATAAAGTGTGCGGCCTGCAGCTTGGAGGTAGTGCGGAGCGCAATATCATTGAAGAGAACCGTTTTTCCGAAAATAAGGACGGGATCTTCATAGCTTATTCTGTCCGATATAATACGGTTACCAGTAACATTGTGTTGAACAACAGCAAAGGAATTTACCTGACCGGGCACAGTGATTACAATGAAATACAGGAAAATATTGTTTGTTCAAATTCTCTTGGTTTTTATGTGGATAACTGTAAAGAAAATGTGCTGAGCGGCAATGTGGTGACCAATAACACCAATAGCGGGATCCTGCTCACAGAGAGTTTTGACAACTTCATCTACAACAATTACTTCAATAACGCAGAGAACGCAGCAGAGGATAAAACCAATATATGGAACACCACAAAAACCGCAGGTAAGAACATAGCAGGAGGTTCATATATGGGAGGAAATTGCTGGGCCTCACCTGAAGGAGATGGTTTTTCCCAGACTGGGGAGGATGCCGACGGAGACGGGATCTGTGATTCTCCTTATCAGATCGGTGATTCTGAGTCCGATGAGCTTGCACTTGTTTACAGCCCGATCGCCGATTCACTTATTCAGAAAAAAGTGATTATTCCCGAAATTGCTGAAAATGAGAGCAAAGCAAAGGGAAGCAGTGTGGAAAAGGAAGCCACGGAAAAATCACCTTTGGGTTCTGCTTATCCCGTCGGAGTTATTCTGATTGCTTTCTTGATTTCGGGCAGAAAGGGAAACAAATGAAAACATGACCTGAAAATGACAATAAGACCTGAAGACAATTAATAATTTTTTTTGTATCTAAAGGCATATTGAATTTTTAATTAACTCTGTCCCTTTTTCTTCTTTCTTTTTATTTCCATTGATTGATAAAACAATTCAGGTATGTTCGGTTTTGTAAAAATCCCAAAATTAAGTCATGTCTGAGTTTATTGCCTGCAGTTCGAAAAAGTGTCGGAATGTTTATATAGTACAAGGTATTAGTTGAATTATCAACTATTGATATATCAATTATAAGATTTTGTATAATTGAAAATTCAACATATTTCATGATAATTCATTACAATTCTAAAAATCATAGGCCAGTTTTTCGGGTCAGGATCCGGCAGATTCCGGTAAAAAGGGACGATAAAAAAATGGACGAGACTAGATTGAGTAAGATCATTCTCCTGTCAATGGAAAGAGAGGCTCTTGATAACCTGGTTTTTGAGCAGACTTTTCAGAAAAAAATTGCAGGTAAGTTCAGGGAACTGAGCAAGAACCAGCCAATGGTGATTAAAATCATAGGAATAGAAGGAGAAATTATGCCTTCTACGCTTGGAAAATACACAGGGATGGAGAAGAGCAGCCTGACGAGGATGGTTGATGACCTGGAAAAGAAAGGGATTGTGTACAGGAAAACCGATCCTGATGACAGGAGAAAGGTGCTTGTTTCCCTTACTGAAAAGGGGCTTGATTATTATAATTGCTTAAAACAGATTACCAGCGAAATGGCTGATGAAATCCTTCAGTTTGTTGACGATAAGGACGTTGAGGATTATTTGCACAGCCTTGAAACTATGGTAAAACTCCTGCGGAAAATAGATGCAAATAGGACTGCCTGAATAAGGTGGGTGCAATTTGGTTATGGAGAATTTAAGTTATATGAAATTCTTGAGGGACTGAACGAGGAAATAGAACCGTTAGATAATGAAAACTTAAGATAGATCATATCTCAGCGCGTGAAAGATGGAGGAAACCTGAATGCCTCTTAAGCTTATTGAGAACCTTCAGAAACTGGGTTTTACCGGCAACGAAGCCAAGGTTTATGCATCCCTTGTCTGCCTGAAGCAGGCAAAAGCGAGTGATATTGCCGAAAATGCGGGAGTCCCGAGGCCTAAAATCTATGGAACCCTCAGAGGGATGGAGAAAAAAGGCTACGTCAGGATAATTGAAGGCGAACCAACCCTTTTTTGCTGCGTCCAGCCAGAAGAGCTCATTTTAAGGATGAGAGCAGATTTTATGCTTTCTTTAAGTGAAACCGCCAGTGAACTGAATTCCCTGACTCCCGGAAGCAATAACTTTGCTTCAGAAAGGTTCTATGAAAAAAGGATCAGGGTCTGAAGAAAAAAGGAGAAAATTTTTTGGTTCTCAATCAACGCAGAAATACGTTTCAATTTTTTATATTTATCAATTTCTTATTTTTGACTTCAACAGACTGAAAGGAACTATTATTTATACTTATAGGGAACTATCTGGACAAAAACTTTATATTGATAATACCCAGATAAGATTTTCAAAGGTAGAAGTGCATGCCCCTCAGTACTAACCGTAACATCTGGCAGTTTCTGGCATTAACAACCATACTTTTCATATTGTTTTTTGCGATACTCTTCTATTTTGAGGACATTTTCATAGTCCTTATTGCAGGTGCAATCCTGATCTTGATTGCAGAAAAAGTGATAAAGGTATTCAACAGGTGCATGGACAGGTTTCCGAACTGCAATCGAAAAGCGGTGGGTTTAGTCCTTCTCACCGGTGCAGGGCTTGCTGTCCTTTTCCTTGTGGGTAGCCAGTTACAGGGCCTTGGAGTCCTGGTAGGGGATTTCAGTAACATACAGCAGGACTACGCAAGCGGAGCTTCTGCCCTTTTTACCGAACATGAGTCCGAACTTTCAAAGCTTGCGGATTCCGGCGTTATTAAACCCCAGGACCTTCAAAAAATAGGAAACACTATCTTTTCCGGAATTGCAGATACGGTTTCGAAGGTATCTTATTATTTTTTTACCGGAGTATTGATAATCCCCCTAATGTTTGGTGTATATTTCAAGCACCATAACAAAATAGGAAATTACATTCAGGCTTACGCTCCTCCTGAACATGCAGACGGGATCATCAGGGCCTTAAAAAGTATAGGCCATGAACTTGAGGATTTCTTCAGTGCGAAAATGATTGAGTCTGCTATTGTAGGTCTTATTTGCTGTATAGGGTTTTATCTGGCAGGCCTTGAAGGGTGGCTTTTCCTTGGCATTCTGGCAGGCTTTCTAAACATCATTCCTTATATCGGCCCTCTTCTAGGGGCAATCCCTCCAGTTATTGTAGGTTACATTGATAGTCCGATGACAGCTCTCTTTGCAGTGATAACGGTTATTATTGCCCAGCTTATTGACAACCTTTACCTCATTCCATTCATGATCTCGGAAAAAGTGAATATTAACCCGCTCTTAAGTGTGGTTCTAACCCTTGCCGCCTCCAAGCTATTAGGCCCTCTCGGCATGGTACTCGCAATCCCTATATACATTATCTACAAAATAATTATTAAAGAGTCTTATAGGGAACTGGTAAATATATGTAACAAAGATTAATGCTCTTATATCATGAAGATTAATGCTTTTTTATGACTCCAGGGATCAACAGCCCTTATGAAATAAGGGCTTGTTGAATACATAATCAGATATGCAGAGATATTTTATATATTTTCTTGAACAGCGAAAGGCTTAAAAATATATTAAGAGTATCTTAAAAGAGTTATTTGACTGTTGGAGCATTAACTGTTGGAGCATTAACTGTTGGAGCATTAACTGTTGGAGCATTAACTGTTGGAGCATTAACTGTTGGAGCATTACAGCTTTGAAGGAGCCTGAAATATGATTGAGGTAAAGGGTCTTTCTAAATCTTACGGACAGACAAAAGCAGTAGATGGCGTGGATCTTTCTATCAAGAAAGGCGAACTTTTTGGTCTCCTGGGCCCAAACGGCTCCGGAAAAACAACTATAATCAAAATGCTTACAGGGCAGATAAAGCCAACCTCCGGTACTCTTAAGGTACACGGGATAAATGTGCTCGAAGATCCCCTGCGGGTCAGGGAACTTGTAGGCATAATTCCGGAACAGGAGACTCCCCCAAGTTTCCTGACTGCGGAAGAGTACCTGCACTTCGTTGCAAAGGTAAGAAAAATGGAACACTATGAGAAAGTCTGTGATAAATGGTTTGAGTTCTTCGATTTTGAGGACCAGAAAACCTCACTATGCAAAGACCTTTCAAGAGGTACAAGGCAGAAACTCATGTTTGCCCAGGCATTTCTGCATGAACCTGAACTTGCCATTATCGATGAGCCACTTATTAATCTTGATCCTGTGATGCAGAGGAAAGTCAAGGATTTCTTACGGGGTTACGTAGAGGATGGAGGAACAATTTTCATTTCCACGCACATCCTTGAAATCGCAAAAGAGATCTGCACAAATATCGGAATTATTTACAGAGGAAAACTGATCCATACAGGCCGCTTTGACGACCCTGAGCTTCAAGGCAAAAACTTTGAAGATTTCTTCCTGGAACTTGTCAGCAGGTGGAAAGGCGTTTCAAAAGAGATTTTTAAAGAACCTCCGAAAGGGATTTCGGCACTGGCCTGAGGGCACCTTGCAAACTATTTGGAGGTCCTACTCACACCATTTTTGAGGTCCTACTCACTCCATACTACTCACTCCATACTACTCACCCCATACTAAGGTCTTTCATGTGCATATCTGCAATTGCTCTGGATATGTGAAAGCAGGATTTGTGAGAGGACAGTCTTTTCTGTGCGCAAAAACAGGTGTGGAAAAATCAAGCATAAAAAAGTAAGTGTGAAAAATAACAAGCATGAAGAATAGTGAGTACAAAAAACAACAAGATGCAGGGATTTTATGTTTGACATCTTCAAAAGTATGATTAAAGAAGAGTGGCGGATGCACTCAAGTCTCTTCGGGCACAGCGGTTTTGCCCTCTTTCCAGTCTTTATTTTTCTGTTTACATTTTTTGTAAGCCTTGTCCTGCCTGTATTCAGGGATATCGTTACCGATGCCCAGATAGCCCTTGGGATGCATTACTTATTCCTGCTTGTGGGAGGTATGGCAGGTGCTTTCGGGCTTATGG